>JBOGJK010000189.1:0-5111 GCA_050745345.1 Thermoanaerobaculia bacterium | reverse complement strand
CCTGTCGGCCGCCCCCTCCGCCAGGGAGAAGGCCGACCTCCTCATCGTCAACGCCCGGGTCGTCACGGTCGACGCGAGCCTCTCCGTCTTCGATCCGGGCGCAGTCGCGGTGTCCGACGGCGCGATCGAGGCCGTCGGGCCCTCTGCCGACCTCGCGGGCCGGTTCGCCGCGCGCTCCACCTGGGATGCACGCGGCAAGATCGTCATGCCGGGCCTCATCAACACGCACACGCACGCCGCCATGACGCTGCTGAGGGGCCTGGCCGACGACCTTCCGCTCGACCGGTGGCTCAGGGACAAGATCTTCCCCGCGGAGGCGAAGAACGTGTCGCCAGGGTTCGTCTACGACGGCACGCTGCTCGCCGCGCTCGAGATGATCCGCGGGGGGACGACCGCGTTCGCGGACATGTACTACTTCGAGGAGGACGCCGCCCGCGCCGTCGAGAAGGCCGGGCTGCGGGCGGTGCTCGGCGAGACGTGGCTCGACTTCCCGGTCCCCGCGCACAAAGACCTGCCGGAGACGCTCGCCTTCATGGACGGTTTCCTCCGCCGCTGGAAGGGACACGCGCGGGTGGTGCCGGCGGCCGCCCCGCACTCCTCCTACACCTGCTCGCGGGAGACGATGCTCGCCGCCCGCGACTACGCGGTGAAAAACGGGATCCCGATTCTGACGCATCTCTCGGAGACGACGGGCGAGCGCGAAGACGCTCTGTCGAAGTGGGGGCAATCTCCGACCGCTTACCTGGAGGGGATCGGCTTCTTCGAGGGGACGGGGCCGGGGACGAGGGTGCCCGTCGTCGCCGCGCATTGCGTCTCCGTGGACGCCGCGGACAGGGCCGTTCTCAAGCGCCGAGGCGTTGCGATCTCACACAATCCCGAGTCGAACATGAAGCTCGCCTCGGGGATCGCGCCGGTGCCGGCGATGGCGATGGAGGGGCTCCTCTGGACGCTCGGCACAGACGGGCCAGCGGGGTCGAACAACGACCTCTCGATGTTCGAATCCATGGACTTCGCGGGAAAGCTCGCCAAGGTGTCGACCTCGGACCCGACGGTGCTGCCCGCCCGGGACCTCGTCGTGGCGGCGACGCGCTCCGGCGCGCGGGCCCTCGGCCTCGGAGAGAAAGTCGGCTCGCTCGAACCGGGCAAGCGCGCGGACCTGATCGCGGTCGAGGTGCGCAACCCCCACGTCGAGCCGTTCACCGATCTCTACTCGACGATCGTCTATTCCGCCAAAGCGGGAGACGTCACCGACGTCTGGGTGGAGGGGCGGCGGCTGCTGGAGGCCGGGCGCCCGACGACGCTCGACGAGAAGGCCATCCTGGAAGCCGCCGCCCGCTGGCGAAGGAGGGTCGAGGCCTCCCTGGCGCCCGCGCCCGCGGGCAAGCCGTGAGAACCGTCTACGAGATCCTGCGCGCCAAGCGCGACGGAGGAGAGCTGTCGGGCGAGGAGATCGCGCATCTGGTTTCCGGCATCGTCTCGGGAGCGGTTCCCGACTACCAGGCCGCGGCGTTCCTGATGGCCGCGGTCATCCGGGGGCTGACGACCGCCGAGACGGCCGCGCTGACCGCGGCCATGCGCGACTCGGGGGAGAGCTGGGATCTGTCGGATCTGGCGCCCGTCGTGGACAAGCACTCGACCGGCGGGATCGGCGACAAGGTCACGCTCGTGCTGGCGCCGCTCGTCGCCGCGGCTGGGGCTCGCGTCGGGATGATGTCGGGACGCGGCCTCGGGCACACCGGAGGAACGCTCGACAAGCTCGCCGCCATCCCGGGCTTCCGCACGGACCTGGATCTGCCGCGCGTGCGCGAGGTGCTTCAGAAGGTGGGCGCGGCGCTCTTCGCCCAGACCGACTCGATCGCGCCGGCCGACCGGATCCTCTATGCCCTGCGCGACGTGACGGCCACGGTCGAGTCGCTCCCCCTCATTACCGCCTCGATCCTCTCCAAGAAGCTCGCCTCCGGCACCACCGGCATCGTCTTCGACGTCAAGACGGGTGACGGAGCCTTCCTGAAGTCGCTCGAGGAGTCGCGCGCCCTCGGGCGCTCGCTCGTGGACACCACACGGGCGGCGGGGCGGCAGGCCTCGGGCTGGATCACCGACATGAGCCGGCCGCTCGGCCGCGCCGTGGGAAACGCCCTCGAGGCGGAGGAGGCGATCCGGGTCCTCCGCGGGGAAGGGCACGAGCGCGTGCGGGAGATCTCGGTGCTGCTCGGTGTCGAGATGCTCGCCTTCGCGGAGCCGGACCTGCTCGAGGCCGCGGCGCGCCAGCGGCTCGAAAACGCGATCGCGACGGGAAAGGCCGCGCGCGTCTTCGAGCGGCTGATCGAGGCGCAGGGGGGCGACCCGAAGGTCGTCGAGGACACCTCCCGGCTCCCGCAACCCAAGGAAAAGATCCCCGCGCGGGCTCCGCGCGCGGGGTACGTCACCGCGATCGCGACCGAGAAGATGGGGTTTCTCTCGATCGACATCGGCTGCGGGCGGCGCCGCCGCGAGGACACGATCGATCCCGCCGCCGGTTTCCTGGTCGAGAAGACCGTCGGCGAGCGGGTCGAGGAGGGCGAGACTCTCGCCCTCCTGTGCCTCGGCGAGCGCCCGGCTCCGCGCGCGGGCATCGAGCGGGAGCTCGCGGGGCTCTTCACGATCGCCGATGAGCGCGTCGAGCCGGCGCCGCTCGCCGTCGAGAAGCTCTGAGCCGGTCCGGCTGCCGCAGCCGGAACTGCACGGTCACAGTCAGGTACACGCTGACGACCCGGCCGTTCAACGTCGCCGGGCGGTAGCGCCACTGGCGCACGGCGTCTTCGGCCGCCGCGTCGAGCGCGGGGTGCGCCGACTTCAACACCCGCAGCTCCTGCACACTCCCGCTCGTGTCGATCACGGCCTGCAGGATCAAGGTGCCCTCGAGCCGGGCCTTCCGGGCCCACTCGGGATAGGCCGGCTCGACACGGTGCACGAGCTCGGGCGGCCTGCACGTCGCCCCCGATCGGGATGGGGTCTCCCGCCGCGCCGTCGGAGCCGCTTGCGCCCGGAACGTCTCCCGTCCCTCCCGGCACCCCTTCCGGGTCGCCGAACGGAAGTCCGCCGCCTTCCTCGGAATCCACGGGCCGGTCGGATTCCGATAGCCGGTCGGCGAAAGAGAGTGGGTCCGGAACCGGAGTCGGGGCGGTGGCCCTCGGGACGTCGGGCCGGGAGACGGCGCTTCTCTTCGGGCGCGCGTCGGATCCGGACGGCGAGCCGGCGTGAGGCGGCGCGCCCCGTGGCTCGATCAGGATGACCGGCTCCGACGGCTCCGCCATCTCGTCCTCGCGGAGGAGCGAGGCGCCGAGGAGAGCGGCGAGGACGGCGGCGTGGGCAGCAATCGAGATCGGCAAGGCGAGGGAGCGGCGTCGGCCGGAAGAGATCGGCGAGAGGAGCGCGGTCTCGAACATCGATCGGCCCTCCTTTGGCATCTGGGAACCCGCAGGCTCGAGGGCGGTTCCCGCTAGAATCGCTGCGTGCTCTATCGCTTCGACTGTGTGCGCAAGGCCTACGGCCCCAAGGAGGTGCTGCGGGAGGTCACCTGGCAGCACAACCCCGGGGAGAAGGTGGGACTGGTGGGCCGAAACGGCGCCGGAAAGACGACGCTGCTGCGCATCGCCCTCGGGCGCGAGGAGCCGGACTCCGGGGAGTTGCTCAAGGCCTCGGGCATCCGGATCGCGACGGTCGAGCAGATGCTGGAGGCCGACCTCTCGGAGACCCTCCACGACTACGTGGCGGGCGCCTTCGAGCACCTGCACGCGACCGAGGCTGAGCTGCGACGGCTCGAGCACGCGATGGCGGAAGGGGACGATTCCGCCGCCGTCCACGACCGCTACGACGCCCTCTCGCACCGCTTCGAGAACGAGGGGGGCTACGAGATGGTGGCCGAGGTCGACAAGGCCCTCTCGGGGCTCGGCTTCGAGAAGGCGGACTTCCCCCGCCGCCTGGCGGAGCTCTCCGGCGGCCAGAAGAACCGCGCGATGCTCGCCCGGGCGATCCTGTCCTCCCCCGACGTGCTGCTGCTGGATGAGCCAACCAACCATCTGGACTTTTCCGCGGTCGAGTTCCTGGAGGATTACCTGGCGCGCTCCCGCCGCGCCTTCCTCGTCGTGACACACGACCGGCGCTTCCTCGACCGGGTGGCCGAGGAGATCGTGGACCTCGAGAACGGGAGGCTGACCGCCTACTCCGGCGGCTACACGGCGTATCGGCGCCAGAAGGCGGAGCGGGTGCTCGCGGCCACGCGCGCCTTCGAGAAGCAGCAGGAGTTCCTCTCGAAGGAGAAGGAGTACATCCGCCGCAACATCGCGGGGGTCAACTCCCGCCAGGCCAAGGGCCGGCGCACGAAGCTCGCCCGGGTGGAGCTTCTGGAAAAGCCGTCGGAGGACACGATCGCCGTCGCCTTCCGGTTCGACGCGGCGCGGGTGGGAGGGCGCAGCTTCCTGCGAGCGAGGAACCTGGACGCCGGGTACGAGAAAGGCGCGCCGATCGTTCGGGACGTGTCCTTCGAGCTGCTGCGGGCAGAGCGCCTGGCGATTCTGGGAGAGAACGGAACGGGCAAGACGACGCTGTTGAAGACCCTCGCCGGGCGGCTCCCGGCTCTCTCGGGCACGGTGACGCCGGGCCACGACGTCTCGATCGGCTACTACGACCAGGAGCTGTCGGATCTGGACCCCTCGCGCCGCGCCATCGACGCGGTCTGGGACCAGCACCCCGAGCAGAGCGAGGAAGAGATGCGCTCCTACCTCGCCCGCTTCGCCTTCCGCGGGGACGACGCCTTCGCCTCGATCGCGGAGCTCTCGGGGGGAGAGAAGGGGAGGCTGACACTGGCCGTCGTGATGCGGCAGCGGCACAATCTGCTGCTTCTGGACGAGCCGACCAACCACCTGGACCTGGACTCCCGAGAGGCGCTGGAAGAATCGCTCGAGGACTTCCCGGGCTCGATCGTTCTCGTCTCCCACGATCGCGCGTTCATCGACCGCCTCGCGACCCGCGTGCTCGACCTGCGGGGAGGCCGCGCGATCTCGCTGTCCGGCGACTACAGCGAGACGGCCGGGGCGCGCGCCCTGCGCCGGGAGCGCCCGGAGCCCCTCTTC
>JBOGJK010000188.1:0-1693 GCA_050745345.1 Thermoanaerobaculia bacterium | reverse complement strand
GGGTGGAGTTGCGCACCGCGACGATCTGGGCCATGACCGACAGGGCGATCTCCTCGGGAGTGCGGCCGCCGAGCGGCAGGCCGATCGGAGCGTGGAGGCGGGCGAGCTCCTGCTCCGTCATCCCTTCCTCGAGCAGGCGTTTTCGGCGTTTCTCCTGCGTGCGCTGGCTGCCCAGCGCCCCGACGTAGAAGGCGTCGCTCCGGAGGGCTTCCCGCAGGGCCGGGTCGTCGAGCTTCGGGTCGTGCGTGAGCACTGCCACGGCGGCCGAGGAGTTGAGACCCGCCTGCCGCAGCCCCTCGTCCGGCCAGGCCGAGAGAAGTCGGTCCACGCTCGGGAAGCGCCTTTGGTTGCCGAAGGCCTGCCGCGGATCCACGACGATCGTGCGGTAGCCCATGGCGCGGGCGAGATCGGTCAGGGCGACCGCGATGTGCACCCCCCCGACGACGACGAGGGTCGGCGAGGGGCGCAGGACTTCGATGAAGAGCTCCCCGGGCGCCTCCGTCGGGGCCTCCAGCGCCACGCGCCGGCTGCGTCCCTCGCGCAGAGCCTCCGCGGAAGCCGCGTCGGCGCGCGGGTCGAGCTCGCGTCCGAGAGAGCCGGAGCAGTTGCCGTCCTGGAGCCGGAGGCGCGTGCGCCCGAGGAGCTGGTCGGGGCCGCGCACGACCGTCGCGAGCGCGCAGGGCCGCTCGGCCGACAGCTCGCGGGAGAGCGGCTCGAAGATCCCCTCCGGAAGCGGCTCGACGAAGACCTCGATCTTGCCGCCGCAGGCGAGGCCCACCTCCCAGGCGCGGTCGTCCGTGACGCCGAAGTGGAGCAGGCGCGGGCGGCCCGAGGCGAGCGCCTCGCGTCCCGCCTCGAAGACCGCGGACTCGACACAGCCGCCCGAGACCGAACCGGCGATCCGGCCATCCGCCGTCATCGCCATCTTCGCACCGACCGCGCGCGGCGCCGAGCCCCAGGTCTCGATCACGGTCGCAAGAGCGACGGGCTTGCCCTCCGCCCGCCAGCGCGCGATCTCGGGAAGAACCTCGCGCATGGCTACCCGATCGCCCTTTCCACCTGCTGGCGCCGGCCGGGCCGGCGCTGCGGAAGCCCTTCGAGTCGGCGGGCGAGGTCCTCGAGGCTCGCGAGATTGTGGATCGGGAGGAAGTCGTCGACGTACGGTAGGGCGGCCCGGATGCCGCGCGTCAGCGGCTCGTAGTCGGGGGACCCGAGCAGCGGATTGAGCCAGATCAGGCGGTGGCAGCTTCTCTGGAGGCGCGCCATCTCGGAGGCGAGCAGGCGCGTGTCCCCGCGGTCCCAGCCGTCGCTGACGATTAGCACGATCGCGCCGCCGGGCAGGACCCTCCGACCCCAGCGAAAGTTGAAGGACTTCAACGACTCGCCGATGCGCGTCCCGCCGGACCAGTCGGGGACCGCTCGGGAGACCCCGGCCAGAGCGTGTCGAGGGTCGCGCCCGGAGAGCTCCCGGGTGATCCGGGTCAGGCGCGTCCCGAAGAGAAACGTTTCGACGCGCCGGTCGAGCCCCTGCGCGAGGCCGTAGAGAAAGAGGAGGAGCAGCCGCGTGTACCGCTCCATGGAGCCGCTGATGTCCGCGAGAACCACGAGCGGCCGCGGCTTGACGGCGGGCTCGCGCTTGGCCCACTCGAGGATCTCGCCGCCGTGACGGAGGCTCCGCCGCAGCGTGCGGCGC
>JBOGJK010000187.1:0-4276 GCA_050745345.1 Thermoanaerobaculia bacterium | reverse complement strand
ATCATGCTGCTCGATCGTCTTTCGAGAATTTTGCAGGCCGTCTTCGGCAGCGGCCTTGCACGCTTCAGCCATCGTCGGGAAGTTTCCGGCGACCGCGCCGATCGCCGCGCCCTGCCCGGCGTCACCTGCGATCGCGCCGATCGCCAACCCCCCGAGCGCCCCGCGCGCCGCACCCTGCACGCGCTCCCCGCCGCCGACGCTGGACTGCTGCTGGGGCACCGGCGTCTGCGCAAGCTCGGCCGGGTCGATCCCGGTGCTCTGCGTCGCCCAGACCTGGCACTCGCCCTGGTCCTTCTGCTGCTGCTGCGGGCTCTGGCCCTTGGCCGGGTAGACGATCGGCTGCTGTGCGGCTGCGGCGAAAGCGAGCGCGAGCAATGCGGCACCGCCGATCCGGATGCAAGCGGGATTTTTCATCCCGGTTCTTCCTGCCAGGGCAGCTGGCCTCGCGCTACTCGACGAGCGGGATCCCGGTGGCCAGCTCGTAGCGCACGAGGGCGCGGATCTTCGATTCGATCTGCAGATAGCGCGCCGTCTTCTTCCCGGGCAGCACCTTGGCGAGCTTGTCGGCGTATGACTTGCGCAGCTTCACCTCGGATGCCTCGATGGCGAGCACGTCGCCAGTGAGCTTCTTCGCCTGCTCGTCGGTGAGCGTGTTCTTGTTGTAGCCCTCGGCGTAGGCGACGATCACCTTGCCGAGCCGCTCGTTGATCGCCTGCAGGTCCTTCTGGTAGGCGTCGTACACCGGCCAGAACGCCGCCGCCTCCGACTCGGTCAACTCCAGGTTCTCCGCGACCAGCAGTTTGCGGTCCGCCCGCACTTTTTCCCGCAGGATCTGCATGTTGCTGGCCGGCCGGTCCGCCGGCTTCTCCGCGGCTTGCTCCGCGGGCTTCTCCTGGGCGAGCGCCGGAGCGGCCGCGAGCGCGGCGGCCAGAGCGAGACGTCGATAGAAACGCATGACTTCCATTCCTCCTTCTTTCATGTCGGTCTTCTCGGATCGAGGCGCGATCCTAGCCGATCCCCCGCTGCGCCGAAAGCCCTGCCCGGGAATCCCGCCCGCTTCGGGCGGCCTCGAGAACTTCGGGGGCGGGGCCTTCGCCGCCTTCGACGAGGGCGGCGTCCCGGGCCTGCCGGAGCGGCCGCACACAAGAAAAAGGCTGGCTTGCGCAGGCCCGGATCCAGGTCCGGACGGATTCCGCCCGGGCGAATCGGAAGCTCAGGACATTCCGCCCATGCGCCCTCGCCCCGAGCCGTCCTGGCGCGGCGGCGGGACCGCGAGGGCGATCCCGGCGCGGTCGGCCCGCTCCCGGCGTTCTCACCGGGGCTTGCCTGTTTTCCCCGACGCCGAATCCCTGTCGCTCGGCGCCTGTCCCGACCGGCGAAACTGCAGCAGCGACTCGCGGACCGCCTCCGCCAGGCGAAGTTTTTCCGGCCACGGAAGCAATCGCCGTTCTTTCTGCCACCGTTCTCGCCGTCGAAACATCTCCTGCAGGTCAGCCATCGAGAAATCTCTGTCGGAAGCGCTTCCAGGCATCCGCCAGACCATGTCGCAGCGCGACCTTCTGGATCTCTTCCGCGGTCACGCTTCCCGCTTCGAGCAGGGCGAGAATCCGCGCGAAATTCTTCGCCCGGCCCACGCTCAGTGCGATCGCCGCCAAATGCTCCGCGCGCACCACCCGCAGCGGCACACCCTCGAAGTCAGCCGTCTCCGCCTGCGCCAGCGCCTCTTGTGTCAGCGAACTGAATACGGGGACGAATTACACGGGCCAGGCTCCGACACGGACCGCCTCGCCTTCCGACTGGTAGCCCCTCGCCGCGCAGAATTCGTAGATGGGCCGCAGCACATCCAACTTCTCCGGTGACGGCACCGCCACCAAGACGTCCGCATCCAGAGTCGCCACGGGTTCCGTGTACCTCATCTGGGCGGTCGCGCCGAACAGCGCATAGTCCTGGATGACGCCGGCATCGCGCATCGCGTTGAGCAGTCGCGCAGCCTCCTTCACGGTTCACAAGCTACCGCGAGCTACCCCCAGGAACAAGACCATGCGCCAGCGGCAGTGCATGCCGCCGGCCGCCCGTCTCTCATGACTTCCCCGGCGAGGTCGGGGTGCTTCTGGAGCCGCGCGAGATCTTCCTTGTGCTCATCCCGCCGCTTCAAGTAGGAGCAGCCGGCGAGGGGAACGAGGAGGAGTCCCGCGGCAATCGCCGCGGGCAGCGACGGCAAGGACGCTCGACTGCGTCGGGACACGGCGAAGGGGGATCCTATCTCGGAGAGACGGCGTCCTTCGAGACGGGCGACCTCGCGCTCGAAACCGAGGGAGAATGCGCCCCCGAGGTTTCTCTGGACACGAATCCGAGCCGTAGAGCCAAAAGGGACCGGAAGCGACTCTCGGTCGCGGCAACCGGTTTCCTGCTTCTCTACGCCACGGCCGCCCCGGCCCACGAGATCCGGCCGGCCTACCTCGAGCTCACGGAGACGGCTTCGGGGCGAGTCCGGGTCGTCTGGAAGCGGCCCGTGACGGGCGAGGTCGCGCTCGACCTGCGTCCCCGGTTTCCGCAGACGTGGAAGCCGGTCGGGACGGAGCGCGTCACGCGGACGCCGGACGCCGTCGTGCTGCAGGGCGTCTATGACTCGGGCGGGCCGCTGGCCGGCCAGAAGATCTCGATCGACGGGCTGTCCTCGAGCCCGACGGACGCGCTGGTGCGCGTGCATCGGAAGGACGGGACGCTTCGGACGGCGATCTTGAAGCCCGCCTCCCCTTCCTATGAGATCCCGGCCGACGCAAGCCCGTCCATCGCGGCATACCTCACCCTCGGGATCGACCACATCCTGCGCGGCGTCGACCACCTGCTCTTCGTCCTGGGACTTCTCGTGATCGTGGGCCGGCGCTGGGGGATGATGTTCAAGACGATCAGCGCCTTCACGCTCGCCCACAGCCTGACGCTCGGCGCGGCGACGCTCGGCTTCGTGAGAGTCCCGTCGGGCCCGTTGAACGTAGTCATCGCCCTCTCGATCCTCTTCCTCGGCGTCGAGGTGCTCCGGATGGAACGCGGCGAGACGAGCCTGACGATCGGGCACCCCTGGGTCGCGGCGTTCGGGTTCGGCCTGGTGCACGGCCTCGGCTTCGCGAGCGGCCTCTCGACGCTGGGCCTCGGGCCGAAGGAGATCGTTCCCGCGCTCTTCCTCTTCAACGTCGGCGTCGAGATCGGCCAGCTCGCCTTCGTCGGCCTCTCCCTGACCGTGAGGCGCTCGCTGCGCGTCCTCGACGTGCCGTCTCCCCGGTGGGCCGAGGCGATCCCCGGATACGTCGTGGGCTGTCTGGGCGCCTACTGGACGATCGCGCAGATGGCGAAGCTCGTGCGTCCCGGCGTCTGAATCGGATGAGGAAACTCGGCGCCCGGAGCTTGAAGATCGGCCTGCTGGCCCTGGCGATGGCGCTCCTGCCTCGCGCCGCGCTCGCGCATGCCGAGAAAGGCGCCGCGGCCGGATTCGTGACCGGCTTCCGGCACCCGCTCTCCGGCTGGGATCACATCCTGGCGATGATCTCCGTCGGACTCTGGGGAGCCCAGCTCGGGATCCCGGCGATCTGGCTCCTGCCGGTCACGTTCCCGATGATGATGGCGATCGGCGGCTTCCTGGGCCTGGTCGGCGTTCCGCTGCCGGGTGTCGAGATCGGGATCGCGCTCTCCGCGATCGTGCTCGGACTGATGGCCGCCATCGAGGCGAAGCCGAAGCTCCCGATCGCGATGGCGATGGTCGCCGTTTTCGCCCTCTTCCACGGGCACGCGCACGGAAGCGAGCTCGCGCCCGGGACCTCCGCGCTCGCCTTCAGCCTGGGCTTCGTGATCGCGACGGGCTGCTTGCACGGCGTGGGCATCTCGATCGGTCTCGTCCACGGCCGGCCGGCGGGCCGGCAAATCGTCCGCGCCGCCGGCGCGCTCATCGCGGCGGCGGGCGCCTTCTTCCTGTGGCGGGCGGTCCGGTGACAACCGGCGCATCCCGGTTATCCAGATCGAGTGCCCATCCACAGCGACCGCTGGACGGGTCTTCCCGAGTTGGGGGCTGTGTGATAGATAGAAGGCCGCCCATGAATTGCGGGACCTGGCGCCGGGCCCTCCTCGCGGCGGCCTTGCTCCTCGCCATGCCCCGCGCCGCCTACGCCCACCTCGTCTCGACGGGTGTGGGTCCCTTCTACGACGGCGCCGCTCACTTCCTCGTCTCCTTCGAGGAGCTCCTCCCCGTCCTGGCGCTCTCGCTCTTCGCGGGGCTGCGCGGACC
>JBOGJK010000186.1:0-2432 GCA_050745345.1 Thermoanaerobaculia bacterium | reverse complement strand
CTTCCCCTCTTTTCGCTCTCGCTCAATCACCGGCTCGTCTTTCTGGCGGCGTTCGGCCTCTGCGCGCTCGCGGCGCTGGGAGCCGAAGAGGTTCGGCAGGGGAGGGCGGCGTCGCGCTTCGTGGCGGCGTCGGCGGGTCTTGCGGCGCTGCTGATTTTCCTGTTTCTCCTGCGCGCTCCGCGGCTCCTCGCGCTCGGGATGCCCCGCGGATTCCTCGTGGGCCGGATCCTCTTCCAGGTCGTCCCGCTGCTCCTCGCGGCCGTCTTCGTAGCGTGGATGCTTCGAAGGGGACGGAGCGGGCTCGCCGTCAGCGGCGCGCTCGCCCTCCTCCTCGCGGCGCGAGGCCTCGAGGCCTCGACCGTGCACCCGACCTATTCGGCCCGCGCCTTCTACCCGCGCCTGGCGTTGCTCGAGGCGATTCCACGCCGGCAGCCGTACCGCCTCGTCGGGGTGGGCTACGAGCTCGTCCCGGGAGCCGCGGCAATCTACGAGCTCGAGGACGTGCGCGGGTACGAGATGACGACGCTCGCAGCTCTCGTCGAGACGTTCCCGCTCTGGTGCGTTCGCCAGCCCGTCTGGTTCAACCGGGTGGACGACCCGACGAGAGCTTTCCTCTCCTTCTTGAACGCGCGTTACGTCCTCGCCCCGCCCGCATGGCCGGCGCCTTCGGACTGGAGGATCCTCGCCGAGGATGCCGGCGGGCGGCTTCTCGAGAATCCGAACGCCCTGCCGCGGGCCTTCGTGCCCCGGCGGGTCTTGCGTGAAATGGACCCGGCCCGCCAGAGGGAGCGTCTCTTCGCCATCCGGGACTTCGGAGCGGAAGGCG
Source organism: Thermoanaerobaculia bacterium (assembly GCA_050745345.1). Lineage (GTDB taxonomy): Bacteria > Acidobacteriota > Thermoanaerobaculia > UBA5066 > Gp7-AA6 > DATBFU01. Next base: position 1,606 of record JBOGJK010000186.1, on the reverse strand, counting down.
TTCTCGAAGCGCCGGGCGAAGCCGCCAGGAATGGTGAGGCGACGGTCTCGATCGAGTCCTACACGGTGCAGCGGATGGAAATGTCGATCGTGGCGAAGGACCGGACGCTGATCGCGACGTCGATGACGGCCTGGCCCGGCTGGAGGCTGACGGTGGACGGGCAGGAGCGCCCGCTGCTGTCGTACAACCGCGCCTTTCTGGCGTTCGACGCGCCGCCCGGGATTCACCGGGCCGTGTTGCGCTACTGGCCGCGCTCGTTCGCCGCCGGCCTCTGGATCACCGGGTTGTCGCTCGCCGCGGCTGTCGCCTTCTTCGCCTGGCCTCGTCGCCGAGCATCGGCGAGCGAAAGCGGGAGCAGCGCAGCGATCGGAGCTGACCAACACGCTTCGGATCCTGGTCGGCGAGGAGGTCCTCGACCACTCCGGGCTGGATTACTACGAGGGGAGCGTCGCGCAAGAGCGGTAGGCCCGGGCTAGGTCCGGAAGCCCTTCGGCGCGCGGGGTTTGGGTTCTTGCGCCGACGCCGGACCCGGCGGATACGTAAGAGCTTCATGAGCCTACATCGATGCTGTCGATCGCTCTGATCGCCTCCTATCTCGTCGTTGTGGCGGGCATCGCTTTCCTCGCGAAGGCGCTCGACCGACAATTCCCGGGTTGGATTCTCGCAGCGACGGCGCTCTTACCGCTCCTTCTCCTCGGCCGCGGCCTCGTTTCGAACCAGACACTTCTTCCGATCGACCACGCCACGGTCATGCCGCCCTGGTACGAAGCCGGACACGTCCCCCCGCGAAGCTGGTTCTTGCAGGACCTGACGACGCAGTATCTGCCCTGGGCAAAGCTCGTCCGAGACGCTTGGCGAGCAGGAGAGCTGCCGCTACGCGACCGCTGGAACGGATGCGGTACGCCGCTGGCCGCCAACGGCCTCTCGGGCGCTTTCTCTCCCTTCGTCTTGCCGATTCTGGTCTTCCCTCTGGCAAAGGCCTTCGCGCTGCTTGCGGCCGTCAAACTCTTCCTATGTCTGGCTGGAATGTGGCTGTGGCTGACGGAGTTGCGGGTGTCGCGCGGGGCCGCGCTCTTCGGCTCAGTCGCTTTCTCGCTTTCCTTCACGATGCTCCCGTGGATCTTCTACGTCCAGAGCGCGGTCGTCTGTCTTTGGCCCTGGTGCCTTTTCGCGCTCGAGACGCTGCGCGACGAGACAGTGCGGCGCCGAGGTTTCCGGCTCCTGACAGCGCTGTTCATGCTCCTCACGGTGCAGGGTCATTTGGAGAGCGTCGCGATGGGATTGTCGTTTGCGGGAGCGTTCCTCGTCTTGCGATGGATCAGCGGCGATCTGCCCGAGGCTCCCCGGGTCCTTCGGAATGCGGCGATCGCGGGCTTGCTGGCGCTCGCCCTGGGCGCTTTTCTCCTGTTTCCGCAGGCGCTCGCAATCTTGGCCTCTAACCGCCTGGCTCTGCGCGCGGAGCCCTACTGGGCTCCGATCTGGTGGTTGCCCCATGGCCCGCACTGGCCGGCAGGCCTCCTGACGACACTCTTCCCTCGCGTACTGGGCGACGACATCACGTCGCGGCTGCTTCCGGCGCACATCTCCACCTTTCCCGAAATGGGAA
>JBOGJK010000185.1:0-5432 GCA_050745345.1 Thermoanaerobaculia bacterium | reverse complement strand
AAGCAGCATCGCCGCGACGCTTCTCGCCGCCGCGGCGCTTGCCGCCTGCCGCCGATCTCCCGAGCCGCCTCCCAACGTCCTTCTCGTTCTCGGCGACACGGTTCGCCAGGACGCCGTCGGCGCCTACGGCGCTGGCGCGGGGCGCACCCCGGCGATCGACGCCCTGGCCGCCTCCGGCGTGCGCTTCGAGCAGGCGCGGGCGCAGTCCTCCTGGACGCTTCCTTCGGTCGCCTCGCTCTTTACCTCCCGCTGGTGCCACGAGGTGACCGACTGGGCCGACCTGCCGCAGAAGCTGCCCGAGGAAGCCACGACCATCGCCGAGCTCTTTCGCGCAAGGGGGTACGCCACGGCCGGCTTCTCCGCCAACGTGCTCGTCAACACGGACAACGGCTTCGCTCAGGGCTTCGAGACTTACTGGGCGCCCTCGGCGGACGCCTCGATGTGGACCGACGCCCTGACGACGGCCGACCGGGCCGCCGAATGGCTGCGCCGCGAGCAGCGGCGCCCCTTCTTCGCCTACGTCCACTTCGTGGATCCGCATTCTCCCTACTGCCCGCCCGACCGCCGCCCGAAGGACCCGGACACCCCGGTCCCCGGCGACATGAGCCTCTCCTTCTACGGCAAGCGGCCGCTGCCGGACGCCGCGGAGCTTTCCCGCTGGAGACAGCTCTACGCCGAGGAGGTCGCTCTGGTCGACCGCGGCCTCGCGCGCGTGCTCTCGGCGCTCGAGCCCGAGGTTCGCAAACGGACCTACGTCGTCTTCCTCTCCGAGCATGGCGAGGAGTTCATGGAGCACGGCTTTCTCGGCCACGGCTGGTCGCTCTACGACGAGCTTCTGAAGGTTCCCCTCATCGTGGCGGGCCCGGGGGTTTCCGCGGGGCGTGTCGTCCTCGAGCCGGTGGGACTGATCGACCTGCTGCCGACGCTGGCGGGGCGCGCGCGGCTCGACACCGGCACTGCGGCCGCGGGCTTTCGCGGAATCGACCTGTCCCGCTCGCTCTCAGGAGGGCGCGTGCCCGGCGATCGGACATTCCTCGCGGAGACGTACCACTACGGCCCGCTTCGCGTGGCCGTGCAGCGGGGGATGAGCAAGGCGATCTTCTTCAACAAGGGGCAGGGCGGGTCGCCTCCCGTCACCGAGCGGCTCTTCGGAGAGGAGCGCGTGCGGGCACTCCAGCCGCGGGAGGCGCTCTACGACCTTGCCCGCGACCCTCGCGAGAAGGAGGACCTTTCCGGGACGACGGCTGCCGCGCCCGCCCTTGGCGAGGCACGCGACATCGTCCTGCGAAGCTTCGCCGCGGCGCTTCCCGGCCGCTGGGTCGCCGTCCGGGGGAAGGGCTCCGCCGGACGCATCGAAGGGACGGTGCGCTACTCGGGCCTCCTGACCCGGCTGGTACCGTTCTTTCCCCGCGACAGCGAGACTTTCTCTTTCGCCCGCGACGAGGTGCGGGTATCGCTCCTCGACGACGGCTCCGCGCGCGCCTGGCTGGCGCCAGACCGGACCGACCTCGGCGTCGTGTCGTCGCAACTCTCCGCGGGAGGCTCGAGCCTCCTCCCGATCCCCCAGACCGACACGCTGGCGGTCGGTTGGGCGACCTGGGCCGCGAGCGAGAAGCGGCCCGAAGGCAAGCCACCCGACATCGACGAGCAGGTGCGCCGGCTGCGGGCGCTGGGCTACTTGCAATGAGCGCCCACGAGATGGATCACTACGTCGAGGACCACCGGGAGTTCTTCCGCAAGGCATTTCTGACCCTCGGCTTCAACGGCGTCGCAGGCGACTACGCCGAGTTCGGCTGCTACACGGGCACGACATTCGGCCTCGCCTGGGGGGAGTATCGGAAGGCGGCGAAGTTCGCTTGGGCGGGATGTCCTTCGTCATCGAGAGCAAGCGGATTCGGGAGGATCGCCTCGGGTTAGCCTCCGGCCTCTGATGGGGCCTCTGCCGGGGTCAATGCGTTGACGCCAGCTTCGGACGGGTTCGGGCGGCGAGGAGGGCGGTCCAGACGAAAACGAGCAGCAGACCCATCACCTCGCGCCCTTCCTCGGTGTGCCAGAGGTGCTGGCGGCCGATGACACGGACGGCGAGGGTCGCGGCCCAGGCAAGCGCCGCGAGAGCGAGGAGGGCCGTCGGGATGCGGGGGAGCCTTCCCAGCAGGGCGAGCAGGCAGGCCGCCGCGGCGAGGCCGTAGATGGCCATCCAGCGGATGGGGTCGGGGTCGTTGTACTGGACGGCGACGGCGAGAAAGAAGAGCAAGAGCAACGCCCAGTTTGCGAAGCGCCAGGCTTTCATCGAGCCTCCTGAGGAAGTGGCGGGATTGTGGCATACGGGCATTTGTGCCGCCCTCACCCCAACCCTCTCCCGGGGGGAGAGGGAGAAGAGCCCTCACCCCAACCCTCTCCCGGGGGGAGAGGGAGAAGGGGACGTGATAGTCACGCCCTCACCCCCGCCCTCTCCCGGGGGGAGAGGGGGCGGAGAGAGATGACGGGCGGGATGGGGCCGGTCCAGGTGTTTGCCGCGTTCACGTTATAGGCGCCGACAGAGCCGATGACGACGAGGTCGCCGGGCTGGAGGCGCTGAAGGCGAACCGAGGGCGCGAAGACGTCGAGTCCCACTCCGAGCGGGCCGGCGAGCGCCACGGCGCGGCCAATTCCGCGCCGGCGCGGGATCGCGGCAATCGGGTGTCTCCTTCGCGTGATGAACAACGCGTGGGAGAGGTGAGAGGCGTCGAGGTAGACGGTCGTCCGCGGGCGCGCCGCCCTGACGCGCACGACGCGCGCGACGAGATGAAAGCTTCCCGAAACGAGCGCGCGCCCGGGCTCGAAGAGAAGAGGGACGTCCCGGCCGAGCAGCCGGCGCGCCCGCCCGGCCAGAGCGGGGAGAATCGCACCGGCGTCCTTCCCGGCGGCCTGCGGACGGTTGCGCGCGTCGAAACGATACTCGGATCGAGCAGCGAAGCCGCCACCCAGATCGAGGAGCGAGATCGCGATGCCCAGTTTCGTGAGCGCCCCGGCGACCTTCGCCGTCTCTTCGAGCGCCCGCAGATACGGATCCGTGCGAGAGATCCCGGTGCCGAGGTGAAAGGCGAGCCCGTCTGGCGCTGGCGCGCCCCGCAGGGAGATCTCGCGCGCGAGGACGAGCATCTGGCGGGCGGGCAGGCCGAAGCCGCGCTGCTCTGCGTCGGCTGCCAACGGAGCCAGGCGCAGCAGGTAGCGGGGCCGGATCGAGAGGGCGCGCGCCCGGTCGAGCAGCGCGAGCGCGTCTTCTCTTCCGTCCGCGACGAAGAGGGCTCCCGCGGCGAGCCCCGCGTCGAGCAACTCCCTCGATTTCGCCGGGCCCTGGACGACCAGCCGTTCGCCCTCGAGGCCGAGGCGGGAGGCGTGCCGGAAGTCGGCAAGAGACGTCACCTCGGCGCCCAGGCCCTCCCGCGCCAGAAGCCCGATGACCGGATCCACGCGGTTGCACTTGTAGGGATAGAAGACGCCGGCGGACCGGATCGCCTCCGCCGCCCTCCGCCAGGCGCGCGCCTGCCGGAGGAGCTCCCGCGAATCAAAGAGGTAGAACGGCGTCGCGTGATCCTTCGCCGCGCGCGCTGCGGCGGCGAGGACCCGCCGCGTCAGGACGTCTCGAAGCATCTTGCCGCTGCGAGGCGATCGAGCTTGCCCGAGGATGTGCGCGGAATCTCTTCGACGCGGGCAACGCGCCGCGGACGGGCGAAGAGGGGAAGCCGCCGGGCGAGGTGCTCGCGGACCTCCGCGAGGAATGCGGGCGAGGAGTCTTCCGCCACGAGCAGCAGGCCGAACGCATCGCCGAGCGGCACCGCCGCGGCCTCGGCGACACCGGGCTTCTCCAGCACCGCGCCCTCGACCTCCTCGGCGCACAGAAAGCGCCCGTGGGCCGAGATGCTCGCGGCCTCGCGGCCGCGCACGTGGAGCTCCCCTTCTTCGTCGAAGAAGCCGAGGTCGCCCGAGCGCAGGCACCCCCGAGCGTCGAAGGGAGCGGGCTCCCGAGGATCGGCGTAGCCGCGGAAGACCGACTTGCCCGAGATGCGGATCTCGCCGGTCTCCCCGGGGGTGGCCGGTAAGCCGTCCGGCGTGACGATGTCGATCGTCAGGCCCGGCGCGGGTAGGCCGGAGCTGCCGGGCCGGCGCGGCCGGTCGAAGTGCTGGCGCGAGCCGAGCGCGGCGGTCTCGGTCAGGCCGTACCCGAAACGGATCGGGACGGAGCGCTCCGACTCGAGACGCCCGGCCGCCGCCTCCGCCATCGGACCTCCCGCCGTGAGGGCCCCGCGCAGGCGCAGCGCGCCGCCGGCGGCCGAAGAGAGCTTCGCCTGCGCCGGCGAGAGGAGCACGAATGTCGCTCCGCGACCCTCCGCCTCGCCCAGAGGATCGCGCCGGGGAGAGAGGAAAATCACCTGCGCCCCGACCAGAAGCGAGTTCACGATCCCGCGCAGGAAGCCGAAGATCTGACCGGCCGGCACGGCGACGGCGACCCGGTCTGCCGGGGAGATGCCCGTGCGTTCCGGATAGGCGAGCGCGGAGAAAAGCAGCTGCTCCTCGGAGAGCGGCACGGCTTTGCCACGGGAGACGCTGCCGGAAGAGAAGAAGACCGTCTCTGAAGAGACCGCGGGCAGCAGCGTTCGCAAGCGCTCTTCCCGCTCCCGCCGGAGGAGGGCCGGAACCCCCTCGGCGTGCACGACCGCCGTGCGGCCTGCCCGGCGCGCCGCGAAGAAGCCGACGGCAAGCGCGAAGGGATCCGAGGCGTCGAGCGGCAGCGGCCCCTCCGGTGCCTCGCTGGCGAGCCGTCCGGCCGCGGCGTCGATGAGCGCCGCCAGTGTCGCCTGATCCAGGATCTCCCCTCCGCGCAGAAGCGCCGGCCGGCGCGGGTCGCGGCGGGAAGATTGCCCGAGCGCGTCCGACAGGCTCATGCGGGTCCGAGGCGGCTCCACCAGGTCACGCCGTCGATCTCGAAGGGCGTTTCCTCCGCGACGCTCTCGAGGGCTCGCGCGAATCCGGCCAGTGCCGGTTCCTCCTCCCGCGAAAGGATCGGCCCGATCGTGATCGTGAGGCGTCCCGAGGGCGCCGTCAGGAAGATCGGCCGGCAGGGCACTGCGGCGAGCCTCGCCAGGCGGAACGGCCTGGGATCGAGCCGAAGCGTTCCGCCGAGGCAGGGGAAGGCGGCGCCCTCCGCCTCGGGCAGGTCCGCCGAGACGATCAGGCTCCCGCGCGAGAGCGCCGAGCGGAGACGGTGGGGGCTCTCCGAAGAGAGAAGGTGCGGGAAGTCGCGCGGGACGCGCTCCTCGAGCTCTCGGTGCAGGCGCCCGGCGGCGCCGCCCTTCTCGCCCGCCGCGGAAACGACCGTTGCGACCGGGATCCGGAGCCGCAGGAAGTACCGCAGGCTCCGCAGGTCGCCCACGTGCCCCGTGGCGTAGACG
>JBOGJK010000184.1:0-3862 GCA_050745345.1 Thermoanaerobaculia bacterium | reverse complement strand
CTTCAACTCCGGGCTCTCGATGCGCGCTAAGAGCTGGCCCTTCCTCACCGTGGCGCCTGCCTTGACGGAAAGGGCCACGATGCCCTGGGCCGGGGAGAAGAGTGTCGGGTGCAGCGCGGCCACGATGCGGCCCTGCGCGGAGGCGTCGCGCACGAGCGTGCCCCGGACGACGGCGCCCACGCGGATGCTCGACGCCGCCACGGCCTTTTCCGCGCGCGCCCACCGGCGGATCGTCGGCAGCGCCAGAGCCAGCCCCGCCAGAGCGGCCACCCCGGCGGCGATTGCGACGACCGCCGCGCGCGAGAGGCCGCGCGAGCGTTCCACCGGCCGGTCCATCACCGAGAGGCTGTCGATCATTCCTCTGCCCGCCGGGAACAGCCGAACGCGATGCAGCCGCCCCTTCGCTCGTGGCTCGCTCTCATGGCTCACACCGTCCCATAGCAACGGTCTTGCCATGAGCGACGCGCGCGGGATCGTGCGAAAACCCGAGCGTTTGCGCTGCGGCGGCGAGCCCCGGGTTGACGGATGTCCGGCCCTTGCCCGGACAGTCGTCCGAACACGTCATCCAACGCGGGACAAAACGGCTCAGACACGCCGGAGTCCGTTTCCGAGCCCTCGTCCTGCAACGGCTCGAAACTCGTCGTGACCGCTATAACATCGGCGCGCGCTCGGGCGCGCCCGCCCAAGACGCGTCAGGAGGGATCGTCACGATGTGGAAGCCCCGTCGATCGGCTCTGGCTTGGGCTTGCCTTCGGAACGGGACGTTCGCGACCTGAGCCGCATCTCCGACCTCGTTTCCTTCAGGCGGAAGACGGTTCGCTGCCTCGATCCCGCGATACCGTACCCGCCTCGAGGCTCACGTTGTCGTAGAGACTACACCGGCGGGGCCCGAACGCCATTTGTTCGGTCTGCGCGTCGAGTCCCGTCGCGGTGCGATGGCACAATGGACGCCACGGATGGAGCAGCGAGTCGGGCCGGAGAAGCGTGCGGACGACCGATGGTCGGTCGGGCCGTTGGATCTGCGGCTCCTCGCGTTGCTGGCGGGAGCGAAGCTGCTCGTCCACGTCGTGACCGCGGACAGGTACGGCTATTTCCGCGACGAGCTCTACTTCCTCGACCTCGCCCGCCACCTCGACTGGGGCTACGTGGACACGGCCCCGCTGATCGCCGTCTACGCGAAGATCGCCCTCTGGCTCGGCGGCTCCCTGCCGGTTCTCCGGTCGATTGCGGCCGTCGCCGGGGCGGGGCGGGTGGCGTTGACGATGCTCCTCGCGCGCGAGCTCGGCGGAGGACGCTTCGCCCAGGGGCTCGCCGGCCTCTGCGCGCTCGCGGCGCCCATCTATCTCAGCACGGACAGCATCCTGACGATGAACGGCTTCGAGTCGCTCTTCTGGATGGGATGCGTCTACGTCCTGATCCGCATCGAGCGTACGGGCGACTCCCGGCTCTGGATGTGGTTCGGCGTGCTGGCCGGGCTCGGCCTCGAGAACAAGCACTCGATGCTGCTCTTCGGTGGCGCCGTGGCGGCCGCCTTGCTGCTTTCCCCCGAGCGCCGCGAGCTCGCGAAGCCCTGGATCTGGCTGGGCGGAGCGATTGCCCTCTTGATTTTCCTTCCCAATGCGATCTGGCAGGTCCGCCACGGCTTTCCCACCCTCGAGGACCTCGAGAACGTCAGCAGGACGGGCAAGAACGTCGTCTTGAGCCCGGTCGAGTTCGTCGGGCAGCAGATCCTCCTCCTCCACCCGCTTCTCTTTCCCATCTGGTTTGCGGGGCTGCTTTCCTTCCTGATCGGGCGATTGTCGCGACTGCGCATGCTGGGTTTGTCCTACGTGATGCTGCTTGCGATGATGATCGCCCTCAAGGCGAAAAACTACTACTCGGCCCCCATCTATCCGATGCTCTTCGCCTCCGGCGCTTTGGCCCTTGAGGTCTGGCTCGAGCGCCGGGCGTGGAGCCGCGGCAGGCTGTGGCCGAAGGCCGCCATCGCGACATATGTCGTTGCCGCGGGCGCGATCCTCGCGCCCGCGCTCCTGGCGATCCTGCCGCCGGAGAAGCTCCTCGCCTACCAGCGGCGGATCGGGGTCGCGCCGCCCAGGACCGAGGTCCGCCACGAAGGTCCCCTCGACCAGCGCCTCGGGGACCAGTTCGGCTGGGAGGAGCTCGTGGCGGACATCGCCAGGATCTATCACTCCCTGCCGCCCGAAGAGCGGGTGCGGACCGGCATCTTCGCGAGCAACTACGGGGAGGCTGGCGCCATCAATCTGTTCGGTCCGGCCCACGGCCTGCCTCCCGCCATCTGCGCCCACCAGAACCATTTCTACTGGGGGCCGCCCAAGCGCGACCCCGAGAACCTCATCTGGCTCCAGTGGAGCCGCGCGGGCGTTGAAGATCACTGCCGATCCGTCGAGCAGGCGGGCGAGCACTTCCACCCGTGGGGCATGGCGGAGGAGAATCGCCCGATCTATCTCTGCCGCGGCCTCAAGCGCCCGCTCGCGGATTACTGGGAGTCGGACTTCAAACTTTGGAACTGAGCCTTCGAAACGTCCAGGGATTTGCGCGGTTTCGAGCGGCTTCTGCAGTAAGGCCTGGACAAAAAGCCGCCAGCCCGCGGCGGCGCCACCGGACAATTTTTTGTCGCGCTCACGGGGGCTCCGCCGCCAAACCCTTCTTCTTCAGTACCTTCGTACTTGGTGTTCGGTTTGCTTTGCTGTAGAGTCAGGGTACTGGGAGAAGTGTGTATTGATGGACACAAAAACCGTGTGCGACGTAGCGGTGGACGAGACGGGCCTTAAATGGGAGCAGGCGGGCCCGCTTTTCGACCGATACTCTGTCGGACTGACGGGGCACCTCGACCGGCATTGGGTGGACTGCTACAAGCGAATCACGGTCAGCGCGCCTGTCTTCACCCGGTTCCGGCTGGAACCCGGCGCCAGCAGCGTGACATTCACGTGCCGTTCGAGCGACGGGCCAGTCGAGGTCATGGCGGTGTTGAAGCGCCTGGAAGAGCTGCTGTTGCGCGTCAATGGGGAGGCCACGACCGAGGTGGCAGCCCGGCCCTCCGAGACGAACGTGGGGGCACGGCCGACGGCGGTCCCGGCCGATGGGCAGGCGGGAACCCGGCCGGCCTCGATCGCGGAAGGGCTCCCGTCGCATTTGACTCGCCAGTAGGGGCCCGGGGGGGCTGATAGAATCAGCCCGTAACCGAACGATCCAGGAACGGGTTGGACGTCGGCGCGTTCCTGAATCGTCCGGACTGAGGTCGAAGATGACGTGTCTTCGGTATCGGCCGTGACGACAGCGCCCTTTCTTTCACGCCCTCTGGGCAACTTCCTGCTCATCGCGGAGCTGTCCGAGGACGCGCTGGGAACCGTTTTTCGGGCTATCTATGCGCCCGACGAGCGCCGGTTCGTGAGGCTGCGCCTCCTGCGCTCTTCGGAGCTGTCGGCCGAGGCCGTCTTTTCGGCAATCGGGAGAAACGCCGAGGACTGCCGGGCGCTCGTCCACCGCACTCTCGTGCCCAATGTCGAGGTGGGCCTGGCCGACGGGATTCCCTACCTCGCGTGGGACGAGGTGGCCGGTTGGACGCTCGACCAGCTTTTCGAACGGGTGCGCGCCCTCAACGTGCGCATCCCGCCCGAGTACGCGCTGCTCGTGGCCGAGCGCATCGCTTCGGCGCTCGAGTACGCGCGCCGGGCCGTGCCCGGCCGGTCCATCACCCACGGCCTGGTGTGGCCGGGCTTCGTCTCGATCTCGTCCAACGCGGAGATCCGCCTGGGAGGCTTCGGCCTGGCCGAGGCGCTCTTGAATTCCCTGCACCGGCCGCGCATCGCCCGCGAAGTCGCGCCGTACGCCGCGCCGGAAG
>JBOGJK010000183.1:0-1921 GCA_050745345.1 Thermoanaerobaculia bacterium | reverse complement strand
GGCCGCGGCGTCGAGCCCGGCTTCGGCGAGAAGGATCGACCAATCGAAAGCGACGGACGACGCCTGCGGTCCGGACGACGGCACTGCCTCGAAACGGATCAGGCGGCCCAATGGGTCGAGCTCGACGCCGACCATGCCGCTCGTCGTTGGCGGGGGATCGCTCTCGGTCACTTCTATCCGCCCGGAGTCTTCCCCGCGGAAGCGCTCGGGGATGAGGTGGCCGAGGCTCTGCCGGTACCAGAAGTAGAGCGCCGCCGGACGCCCGTCCTCCATGTCCTTCCAGCGGGTCTTCGATTTGTCGTGCTCCTCGACCCAGCGCCGGTACTCGCTGTTTCCGGAAAAGCCCCACGCGGTGTCGAGCGGCTTCTCGGTGTAACCGAGCCTTCGGATGATCTCCTTCGACCGTTCGGCGAGGGCTTCGGGCGGCTTCTCCAGAGGTACGTGCCCATGGCGGTATGCACGCGGCGAGAGATAGGCGGCGAGAGCCATTCCTGCGAGGATCGATACCAGACAAGCCCACGCTGCCAAGGGCTTCATCCCTTCGTCGCTGCCGGCCGCGGCGACCATTTCGGGCGACGGAGTCTCTCCCGCGGCGATCGCGGCGGCGAGCGGATCGCCTCCGGGCAGCGCCGCGGCCACGGCGGCGGCCGAGCGCGGCCGCTGGCCCGGTTCTTTCTCCAGGCAGCGAAGGATCGCGCGCTCGACGACGGGCTCGAGCCCTGGAGTGACGGTCGAGGGCGCGGTCGGCGGCTGTTCGGAGTGCTTGCGCCGCCATTCGGCCAGCGTCGCGGCCTCGAAAGCCTTCCTCCCCGTGAAGAGCTCGTAGAGGACGAGGCCCAGGGCGTAGAGGTCGCTTTGGACCGAGGCGCCCTTGCCCGCGAGCTGCTCGGGCGCCATGTAGGCGGGAGTACCGCCGACTTCGGCCCCGCCCTTGTCGTCCTCGGCGCGGACGGCGAGCCCGAAGTCGGTGATCCGGGCCCGGCCGCGACCGTCCAGCATGACGTTGCCAGGCTTCAGGTCCCGGTGCAGCACGCCCCGGTCGTGCGCTGCGGCCAGTCCCGCGCAGAGCTGCCTCGCGATCTCGACCGCCTTGTCGCCGGGGAGCCTCCCGATCCGCCGCAGCAGCGAGGCGAGGTCCTCCCCGTCCACGTACTCCATCGAGAGGAAGTGCCGCTGCTCGATTTCGCCGATGTCGTAGACGCGGCAGACGTTCGGATGCGAGATCTGACGCGCATGCCGCACCTCGGCGTAGAAGCGCTCGATCCAGGCTCGTTCGGCGGCCAGCCGGGCGGGGAGGAACTTCAACGCGACCGGCTGCCCGAGCTTCAGGTCGTCGGCTCGGTAGACCTCGCCCATTCCGCCGCGGCCGATCAGGCCGATGATGCGGTAACGCTCGGAGAGGACGGTTCCCGGAGCAAAGCCTTCCGTGTCGATCGACTCCGAGGAAGCGAGGCGCCCGACCGGGTCGGAGGGGGACGCGCGCCGCTGCGCCGCCTCGACCGCGGATGGCGTCGCGAGGCCGGTCGGCAGCTGCGAAACCGAGCCGATCGGCGAGCCGCAGGAGGAGCAGAACCGGGAGTCTCCCCGGATCTGGGCCGAGCAGGACGGACATTTCATCGCGGGACGCCTGGAGCGAAATGCTACTTCAGCCGGTCGGCTCCGGCCCGTGTCAGAATCCGCGCTTTCGCCGCATCGGGAGGTCCAAGACGGGCGAGGACGGGCAACTGGGTCTGTTTGGGACGTCTGTGGCGCCGGTCCGCAGGCGTGATGACGGACTGGTGCGACGCCTGGAGCGCGAGCACGCCGAGTCAGCGGCGATCGCGGCCCGTCTGCCGGTGGGGGTCTTCTTCGGGACAAGCACCTGGAGCTTCCCGGGCTGGGCCGGAATCGTCTATTCGCGCCGCGCGACGACGGCGGAGCT
>JBOGJK010000182.1:0-2032 GCA_050745345.1 Thermoanaerobaculia bacterium | reverse complement strand
GCTTCCAGGCGCTCGGCGCCTCGCCCGGAGACATCGTGTGCGTCCACGACGCCGCGCGGCCCCTGATCACCGCCGCGGAGATCCGGAGAGTGCTCGAGGCGGCGCGGGCGGGGGGGGCGGCGACCGCGGCGACCCCCATCGTGGACACCGTCAAGCGCGTGGAAGGGGAGCGCATCGTCGCGACGATCGATCGGGAGGGGCTCTACGCGGTCGGGACCCCTCAGGCCTTCCGGGCCGACCTGCTGGGCCGGGCCTTCGACACGGGGCGCGAGGCGACGGACGAGGCGGGGCTGCTGGAGCTGCTCGGGGTCCCCGTCACCGCCGTGCCGGTCTCCCGTTGGAACCTGAAGATCACCACACAGGAGGATCTGGACCTGGCGGAGGCGCTTCTCCGTCGCCGCGGACAGCGGGTGAGCGTTTGAGCCAGCGTGTAGGTATCGGCTTGGACGCGCACCCCTTCGACGCGGGGCGACTGCTGCGTCTCGGCGGCGTCGAGCTGCCCGGCTCGCCCGGGCTTTCGGGGCATTCCGACGGGGACGCGCTTCTCCACGCGATCGCCGATGCGATCCTCGGGGCGGCCGCGCTGCCTTCCCTGGGCGAGCTCTTCTCCGACCAGGATCCCTCCTGGAAGGGCGCCGACAGCGCCCGGTTTCTAGCCCGGGCGCGCGAACTGGCCGCCGAGAGGGGATGGCGGATCGGCAACGTGGATGCCGTCGTGGTCGCGCAAGAGCCGAAGATTGCCCCGCACGCAGCGGCCATCCGCGCCCGCATCGCCGAGATCCTGGGTGTCGAGGCCTCGGCCGTCAGCGTCCGCGGGACGAGCACCAACGGCCTCGGCTTCCCGGGACGCCGGGAAGGCATCGCCGCGATGGCGGTGGTGCTTCTGGAGCGTGACCGTGAACCGTGAACCGTGAACCGGGAACCGGGAACTGGAAACCGAACGGCAGTCTCCGATCGGTTTACGGTTCACGGTTTACGGTTTACGTCGGTACGATGATCCTTTCGCGCCTCCATCCCGTCGAAGAGGCCGTGGCCTCGCGGCCGGGCGCGATCGAGTGGGTGATGCTCGACTCGGGCCGGCGGGATCGCCGGGCGCGGCAGCTGGAAGCCCTGTGCCGGAGCGCGAGGGTCCAGGTCCGATGGGCGGACCGGACGGCGCTCGACAGGCTGGCCGGCGGCGGGGGCCATCAAGGGGTCCTGGCGAGGCTCGCCGTGCGCGGCTACCGCGGCGAGGGAGAAGCCCTCGAGGGGCCGCCGGGGGAGAGGTTCCTCCTGGTCCTCGACGGGGTCCAGGATCCCCAGAATCTAGGGGCGATCCTGCGCGTGGCCGACGGGGCCGGAGCCGGGGTGGTCGTCCCCGAGCGTGGATCGGCCCCCCTCTCCGAGGCGGTGGCTCGAAGCTCCGCCGGGGCGGTCGAGAGGGTGGCTGTCTTTCGCGCGGGGAACCTGCGCCGGTTCCTGGATCGCCTTCGAGATCAAGGGTTTCGGACCATCGGGCTGGATCCGTCGGGCAGAGACATCTACGGCCTCGACCTGACCGGAGACCTGGCGCTCGTCCTGGGCGCAGAGGGACGCGGCATGCGCCGGCTGGTCCGGGAGGGGTGCGACCTTCTGGCGAAGCTCCCGATGCGCGGGGAGCTTGCTTCCCTGAACGTCTCGGCCGCGGCGGCGGCCGCGGCCTACGAGGCGCTGCGGCAGAGGTCACTGCCGAAGACCCCTTGATCCGTGGGATTTACGCTGGTAGACTCTGGGGTTCGCGCCGTCGGGAGTGGTGTGCTCTTTGAAGGCCGGCAATCGCGCCGGCGTAGCTCAACGGGTAGAGCATCCGATTTGTAATCGGAAGGTTGCGGGTTCGAGTCCCATCGCCGGCTCCAGAGAGCGGCGGCGCGGACGGGCGGGGCACGGTTCGATTTGGGTGGGCTCCTCGATTCAACAGCTCGGGCAGGTGGCCGAGTGGTTAATGGCAGCAGACTGTAAATCTGCCGCGCTTCGCGCTACGGAGGTTCGAATCCTTCCCTGCCCACCATTGAGA
>JBOGJK010000181.1:0-2588 GCA_050745345.1 Thermoanaerobaculia bacterium | reverse complement strand
GCTCTACGGCCTGATGGCCGAGTTCGAGAACCCGAATGACCTGGTGGCGGCAACCCGACAGGCGCGCGAGGCGGGGTACGGAAAGCTCGACGCCTACACACCCTACCCGATCGAGGCGCTGACCGAGGCGCTGGACATCCACGACCGCAAGCTCCCCTTCCTCGTGCTGGGATTCGGGATCCTGGGCGGGCTCGCCGGATACGCGCTCTGCTGGTGGACGTCGGTCATCGCCTATCCGTTGAACGTCGGCGGCAAGCCTTTCCACAGCGCGCCCGCGTTCATCGTCCCGACCTTCGAGATGACGATCCTTTTCGCGGCCGTTGCCGCCGTGCTGGGGATGCTCGGCTTGAACGGGCTGCCGATGCCCTACCACCCGGTCTTCAACGCCCCGCGCTTCGCGCTGGCCTCGCGCGACCGCTTCTTCCTCTGCATCGAGGCGCGCGATCCGAAGTTCGACCACGACGAGACCTGGGCGTTTCTGACCAGGCTCGGTCCCCGCGTGGTGATGGACGTGGAGGAGTAGGTGCGAAGAGTCGACCGTCGGCCGTCGACCGTCGGCAGGAGGGCAATCGCCCTTCTGGTCTTGCTCCTCGGCGCGGGGTGCCGCCGCGACATGCAGGATCAGCCCAAGTACAAGGGGCTGCGCGGGAGTGCCTTCTTCGACGACCGCCGCTCGGCGCGGCCGCTGCCGGAAGGGACGGTCGCTCGCGGGTTTCTCCATGCCGACCGGCGCTTCGCAACGGGCAAGTGGGCGGGTCAGCCGGTGGCGGAGCTGCCCGTGCCGCTGACTCGGGAGCTGCTCGCCCGCGGCCGCGAGCGCTACGACATCTACTGTACGCCGTGCCACGGCATGACGGGCGACGGCCTGGGCATCGTCGTGCAACGCGGCTTCCGCCGGCCGAACTCCTTTCACATCGATCGTCTGCGCGCCGCGCCGGTCGGCTATTTCTTCGACGTGATGACCAATGGCTTCGGCTCGATGATGAACTTCGCGGCCCCGATCGGGCCTTCGGACCGCTGGGCCATCGCGGCCTACCTCCGCGCGCTGCAGCTCTCGCAGGGCGCGACCGTGGGAGACGTACCGGCCGGAGAGCGCCCGGCGCTCGACGCGCCCGGAGCAGCGCCCCGCCCGGCGCCCTGGCCGATCGACACGGAGGACTGGAAGGCGGCGCCGCGGTTCGCGGTGACCAGGAGACCGGCCGGCGCGGAGGGACACTGAGGTGGAAAGGCTCCCGGAAGACCCAAGGCTGCCGGCCGGCACCGGCCGGTTCGGCCGCAACGCCCTGGCGGTCGGCGTGGCGGCGCTTGCCGCCTGCGTGGCCGGGGCCGTCGCGCGCCCCGACCAGTTCTTCCGGTCGTATCTGCTCGCCTTCCTCTTCTGGAACGGCCTGACCACCGGCGCCATGGCCGTTCTGATGCTCCAGTATCTGACGGGGGGCGCCTGGGGCATCGCGATCCGGCGGGAGCTCGAGGCCGCCACGCGAACCCTCCCCCTGACCGCGCTGGCGTTTGTGCCGCTGCTGGCGGGCCTCCACCGTCTCTACGAATGGACGCACGCCGACGCGGTCGCGCAGGACGAGATCCTCCGCAAGAAGGCGCTCTACCTGAACACCCCCTTCTTCGTGACGCGCGCGGTGCTCGCCTTCGCGGCGTGGTTTGCCGTGGCGTACTTCCTGAACAAGTGGTCGGCAGCACAGGATGTCCGTCCCGATCCCGCCATCAACCGCCGGCTGCAGCGGCTCTCGGGCGGGGGTCTGGTCGTCTACGGCCTGACGACCACCTTCACGTCGGTCGACTGGGTCATGTCGCTCGAGCCGCACTGGTACTCGACGATGTACGGCGTCCTCTTCATGATCGGCCAGGCGCTGGCGGCCCTCGCGCTCGCGACGGCCGCCGTGCTCTCCCTCTCCCGGCTCGAGCCGGTCTCGGGGTTCCTCGGCGGCCGGCACCTCCACGACCTCGGGAAGATGATGTTCGCCTTCACGATGCTCTGGGCCTACGTCAACTTCTCCCAGTACCTGATCGTCTGGTCGGGCAACCTCCCCGAGGAGATCTCCTGGTACCTGGCGCGCCTGCGGGGCGGCTGGGGGTGGGTGGGGGCGGCGGTGCTCCTCTTCCACTTCGCGCTGCCCTTCCTGCTGCTGCTCTCCCGGCAGGCGAACCGGAATCCGAGGACGCTCGCTTCGGCGGCCCTGCTGCTTCTCGTCATGCGCTTCGTGGACGTCTCCTGGCTCGTGCTCCCCGCCTTCTCCGCGGGTGCCTTCCGCCTCGGCTGGATGGACCTGGCCGCGCCAGTCGGCCTGGGCGGCCTCTGGCTCGCGTTCTACGCGAGGAACCTGGCGGCCCGGCCGCTCTTGCCCGTCCACGACCCCGGCTTCGAGGAGGCCATGGCGCATGGACGCGACTGAACCGGGCGGCCACCGGGTCTCCGCCGAGCGCGGCCACGTCGCGGCGCGCACGGTCGTCCGCTTCGGGCTCGTCCTGGCCGTCCTCTCGGTCGCCGCGATGCTCTCGATGGCGGCGCTCTTCAAGCTCCTCGCGCGGGGCGCCGAGCGGCGCGACGCGGCGGCCGCCGCCGCCGCCGGGCT
>JBOGJK010000180.1:0-1968 GCA_050745345.1 Thermoanaerobaculia bacterium | reverse complement strand
GGTGAAGCCCATGACCTCGGGCGCGACGTAGTTGATCAGCGCCGCGCGGTCGATGCCTTCCTCGTCCATCAGCCGCAGGAGCGCGTTGGGGTCGGAGAGCGCCTCCTGCACGCGTGAAGCGTCGGGGCGGTTTTTCGCCATCGTCTCCCTGACCGCGGGCTTGAACTGCTCCCACGGCTGGATGTGGATGTGGCAGTCGAAGACGCGCAAGGTCCGCGGATTCTAGCTTCGAAGCCCGGGCCGCGTCGCCTCGCTCAAGCGGGTACGCGGCCGCCGCGCCGAAAGCGCCGGAGGGCCCAGGCACCGCCGAGGATCGCGAGGTTGACCGCTGTGCCCGCGAGCACCGGATCCGCCCCGCCGGCCGCCTCCGGCCAGAAGCGGCCGAGCGCCGCGATCGCTCCGCCGGCGATCATCGCGGCGATCGCCCCGCCGGTCGGCACGGCGGCCCCCGCGGGAAGCAGCAGCGCGGCCAGGACCGGGAGGATCAGCCCGGCCGCGAAGATCGAGTAGCCGAGCTTCAACGTCTCGAGGACATCGCGGTTCAGGGCGAGCGCGAGCAGGAGCCCCAACGCGGCATAGAGGGGCGTCAGGGCCCGGGCGGCCGCGACCGGCGCGAGCCTCCCGAGGCCAGGGGCGAGGTCCCGCACCGTCACGGCCGAGGCCGAGAGAAGAACGGCGTCGGCCGAGGAGTGCATGGTCGCCACGAGGCACACGAGGACGAGCGAGTCGAGCGGCGGGGGAACGAAGGCGAGGACAGCGCGGGGAAGGGTCTGGATGGCCGGGCCGGGCGGCAGCGACGCCGTCGCTGCGAGCGCGATCGCGGCGACGGCGGCTCCGAAGAGCACCTTGGACAGCGCCGCCCCGAGCGCGGCGCGGCGCGCTGACCGCTCGTCCCGGCAGGAGAGGAGCTTGGCGTAGACGTCGCTGCCCACCAGGTGCGGAAGCCCGATCAGCACGAGCAGCGCGAAGACATCGGCGATTCGAAGACCCGGCGACGTGGGGAAGGAGAGAGCCTCGGGCGGGAGGCCGCCCAGGCCGCCGGATCGCGCGAGCGCGAAGGCAAGGGCGATCCCGGGGATCCCGAGAACCATGAGCCCGTACTGGAGCGCGTCGGTGCGCACGACGGCGAACTGGCCCCCGAGCGTCGTGTAGAGCACGAAGGCGGCCGTCGAGCCGACGATCGCGGCGACCGGCTCGAGGCCGAGCGCCGCGGAGAGCACGACCTGCGTCGCCTCGATCAGGAGCGCGAACCAGACGATCTCCGAAACGAGGACCAGAAGGCCCGCCACGCGGCGGGCCGCCGCGCCGTAGTAGCGGCCCACGATCTCGGGCAGCGTCACGGCGCCTTCCCGGCGAACCCGACCGGCCAGAAAGAGGCCGAGCGCGCCCAACCCCAGCGCCCCGGCCAGGTCGAGCCAGAGTCCCGCCAGCTCGTAGGTCGCGACGTAGGCGGCCAGCGCCACCGTCGTCGAGCCTCCCGTGGTCAGCGAGGCGAGGCCGAGGAAGCCCCAGGAGGAGGAGAGGGAGCGGTCCGCCACGAAGTAGGAGGCCTCGCTCGAGCCGGCGCGGCGGCGCCACCGGAAACCGGTGATCGCCACGGCGAGCAGGTAGGCGAGAAGAAGCAGACCGGTCACGGCGGGCACGCGCGGATTATCCACAACGCCTCACGCCTCTTTGACGGGTTCGCGGCGCAGGCGCGATAATCCGCCGGTTTGGGCCAGACGAGGAGACAGACGACAGCCGTGCGGCTCGGCGTCGGGGCCGCGGTCGCGTGTTTGCTGGCGGCGGCGGCGCACGGAGCGGAGTCTTCCGAGTTCTCTCTCTTTCCCGAGGGCGTTTCGGGTCTTCGCGTCGCCGGCAGCCGCTCCCTATCGCTCGAATTCGGGAGGCTGCAGGTCGCGGGGCAGATCGGAGAGGCCGGGCCCCCGGAAGCGGAGCAGTTCCGGCTCGGCTTTTCGAGTCCCTTTC
>JBOGJK010000179.1:0-3370 GCA_050745345.1 Thermoanaerobaculia bacterium | reverse complement strand
GGGTCCGCCTGCCGCGCGGCAACGCCGACGAGTTCGCGCAGGTCGCCCTGCGCCACGGCGTTTCCGTCGTGCCGGGCTCCCTCGCTTCGCCCGACGGCGGCTTCGCGGACCACCTGCGTCTGCCCTTCGTGCTCGACCGGGAGCCGATGGAGGAGGGAGTCCGGCGTCTGGCGCGCGCCTGGGGCGGCTACGCGGCGAGAGCGCGCCGCGAGCGGACGAGCCTGGACGTCCTGGTGTAGCGTCGCGCCTACCCGAAGTAGCGCCGCTCGATGTCCTGAGCCACCGTCGGCGCGCCCGGCTCGGAGGAAACCGTCGCGATCGCGTCGCCGGCTTCCACCTCCCCCTCCTCGAGCACGCGCAGGTAGAAACCGAGTCGGCGGCTCTCGAGCAGTTGCTTGACGAAAGCCGCGGAACCGGCCTTCTGCCCCATCTTCCAGCAGGGCCCGCGGGGCCTGGTGACCTGGACGAGCGCGGAGCCGATGCGAAACACGTCGCCCAATCGGTATGTTCCGTGAACCGTGAACGGTGAACCGTGAACCGAACGGGCCGCCGAGCGAGGCTGCGGACTCCGGTTTACGGTTTTCGGTTTACGGTTCACGTCCCTCATAGGCGTAGGCCGCCTGGTCGGGGCCGCCGTGGTAGCGCTTGTCTTGCTGGACGTCGCCCTCGAGTGTCAGGCGTGTCAGGCGCACGCGGCCCGAGGCCGGTTCCTTGAAGATCCCCGTCGGCACCTCGCGCCCGCGCGAGAAGAAGGCTTTCGGGACCGCGAGATTCACGGAGAGGAGCCGCGGGCGGGTGCTCGTCATGGATCTTTCTACGCTGCCGGCCGCGCTCCGGTTTCCGCGGGAAGACGTGTCGGCTAAGATCGCGCGTCGAACGGAGATGGGCCGAATCGCCTCGTGTCTCTTCGCGTTGCTTCTTGCGACGATGGCTCTCGCAGACGACCTCGACTCCTTGGCCGGCGACTTCTGGTCCTGGCGCGCGGCCGAGCAGCCGCTGTCGGGCGACGACATCCCCCGGATCGACCGGCCGGCCGGTTGGACGCCCGACTGGTCGGGCGCGGCGGTCGCCAGATAAGTGCAGCAGCTCACCCGCTTCGAGCAGCGGTGGAAACGCCTGGCCGATCCGGGCCGGCCCGTCCCCTGGCAGGTCGATTACCGTCTCATGAGCTCGGCCCTCGCCCGGGTGCGTTGGGAGCTCGACGTCGTGCCCGGCTTCCGGCGCAACCCGAACTTCTACGTCGAGCAGACACTCGGCGCGATCTTCGACCGGCTGCTCGAGCCGCCCCCGTTCTCCGCCGGGCGGGTTTCCGAGATCGCGCGGCGCCTCGAGAGGATCCCGCGCACCCTGGAGAGCGCCAAGGAGAACCTGACGGAGGCAATCGCGCCGTTTGCCCGGCTCGCCATCGCGACGCTCCGGCAGGTGCGGGCCCGGCTCGGCGGCTCGGTCCGGGAGCTGAAGGCGCATCTGCCCGCGGGGAGCGCCACGGGCCTCGAGCCTGCGGCGGAGAATGCGATCGCCGCCCTGGAGTCGTACCGCGGGTGGCTCGAGTCCCGTCTGCCGGCGATGTCCGAGCGCACGGCGGTCGGCCGCGAGGCCTACGTCTTCTTCCTGAAGGAAGTCGCGCTGCTTCCCTACACTCCCGAGGAGCTTCTGGCCGCCGGCCGGCAGGAGTGGGCGCGCGCCGTGGCCTTCGAGACGTATCAGCAGGCAGGCGCGACCGGGCTCGCGCCCCTGCCGCTCTTTCCCGACGTCGCCGCCCAGATCGCGCGCGAGACGAAGGACGAGCTTGCGGTGCGGCGGTTCCTCGAGGAAAAGGAAATCCTCTCGGTGCCCTCCTGGGTCAGGCACTACCGCGGCCTGCCGATGCCGGAGTATCTCGCGCCGCTCGCTTCGCTCGGCGTCACCGACGACCTGACCGGCCCGTCGCGCCTGAAGCAGGATGGTGTCAGCTACCGCTCGACCCCGTCCCCGAAGCTTCCGTACTTCGCGCTGTCGCAGGCTCGAGACCCTCGCCCGATCCTCGTCCACGAAGGGATTCCGGGGCACTACCTCCAGCTCGTCCTCTCCTGGGCCCACGAGAACCGGGTCCGCCGGCACTTCTACGACTCGGGGCCGAACGAGGGGATCGGCTTCTATGCCGAAGAGATGCTGAAGGAGGCCGGATATTTCGACGACAGTCCGCGGACACGCGAGATCATCGACAACTTCGCGCGCCTGCGCGCCCTGCGGGTGGAGGTGGACGTGCGCCTCGCGCTCGGGACCTTCACGATCGACGAGGCGGCCGGGTACCTCGAGCGCACGGTGCCGATGGACCGCGAGACCGCGCGCGAGGAGGCGGCCTCCTTCGCGGCGGGGCCGGGGCAGGCCATCAGCTACCAGATCGGGAAGCTGCAGATCCTGCGGCTGCTGGCCGACGCGCGCCGGGCGCAGGGGGAGAAGTTCCGGCTGCGGGACTTCCACGACTTCGTGTGGAAGAACGGCAACGTGCCCCTCTCCCTCCAGCGCTGGGAGC
Source organism: Thermoanaerobaculia bacterium (assembly GCA_050745345.1). Taxonomy (GTDB): domain Bacteria; phylum Acidobacteriota; class Thermoanaerobaculia; order UBA5066; family Gp7-AA6; genus DATBFU01. The sequence continues at coordinate 855 of JBOGJK010000179.1, read as the reverse complement.
TGCTGGGAGATCGGAACGACATCGACCGCCTCGAGACGCTGCGGTAGGCTGCCGGGTCCCTCAGCTCCCGGCGGGGCCCTCTTTCTTCCCGCCGCCGAGCGCTTCGGCGGCGGCCGGTGCGACGGACTTGACGTACAGGTCGCGCCGCGGGACGGGGATCGCGATCCCGGCCTCGCCGAGCAGCCGGTGGACCGCCCGGCGCACGGCGCTCTCCAGCGCCTGCCCCTGCTCGAAGCGCGCGACCCAGACGTGCAGTACGAAGTCGAGGGAGCTCTCGCCGAAGCCGGTGAAGTACGCCGCCGGGGCCGGATCCGTCAGTGCTTCCGGATGGTCGCTCGCCGCCTGGAGCAGAAGATCGATCACCTTCTCCGGATCGGAGCCGTAGCCGGCTCCGACCTCCACCTCGATGCGTCGCCGGCGGTCCGAGAGCGTCCAGTTGACGAGCTCTTGGTGATCAGGTCGGCGTTCCGCCCCGTCGGCCGTGTGGATGGTGCTCGACCGCATTCCGATGCGCGTGACCTCCCCGAGGAGCGAGCCCGAGTCCACGAAGTCTCCGACCTGGATCGGCCTCTCGTAGAGCAGAATCAGGCCCGAGACGAAGTTCGACACGAGGTTCTGCAGGCCGAACCCGAGCCCCACTCCGAGCGCGCCGGCTAAGAGCGTCACCCGGGTCAGACTGAGTCCCGCGGCGCTGAAGGCGAGCAGAAAGCCCACCGTCAGGATCGCGTAGTGAACCGTCGTCGAGATCGTGAAGGGAAGTCCGCGCGGGAGGCGGAGGCGGGGCAGGATCTCTCCTTCGCGAGGGGCCGCTTGATCAGCCGCACGGGAGCGCGCGCGTGCGGGTCGGCCTTGGCG
>JBOGJK010000178.1:0-15748 GCA_050745345.1 Thermoanaerobaculia bacterium | reverse complement strand
GGATCGGGGCACGAGAGGGTCAAGGAGCTCGTCGGCGCGGTTCTCGGGAAGCTCGCCGTGGGGCCGGAGGCCCTCTTCTCGACGCTGGGTCGTGTGGCGGCCCGGGGCATCGAGACGCAGGTGCTGGCCGAGAAGATGGACGACTGGCTCACGGAGCTGGCCGCCAACATGGGGCGGCGGGAACTGCGCATCCACGACAACAGCAAGTGGGAGCCCTCAACTTGGCCGGCCGACTGCACCGGGGCCGGATTCCACGAGGCGCCGCGCGGGGCGCTCGGCCATTGGGTGCACATCCAGAAAGGCGCGATCACCAACTACCAGTGCGTCGTGCCGAGCACCTGGAATGCCGGCCCGCGGGACGCCGCGGGAAACCGCGGGCCCTACGAGCAGGCGCTGCTGGGAACCCCGGTGGCCGATCCCGAGAAGCCGGTCGAGATCCTCCGCACGGTCCACTCCTTCGACCCCTGCATGGCCTGCGGGGTCCACGTTGTGGACGCGAAACGGCGCGAGATCGCTCGCGTGAGGGCCGTATGAGCGCCGCGGCCCTCCCCGCCGCGGCGGCCGGCCCGCCGCGCAGCGACACGGACCTGGTTCGCGTTTACGTCTGGGAATGGCCCGTGCGTCTGACGCACTGGGTCATCGTGGCCTCCGTCGTGGTCCTGGCGGCGACCGGTATCTACATCGGCCGCCCCTTTCTGATCTCTTCGGGTCCGGCGGGGCAGCGCTTCCTGATGGGCACGGCGAAGGTCATCCACTCCTACGCTGCGATCGCCTTCTCGCTCGCCGTGATCTCCCGGGTGCTCTGGATGTTTTTCGGCAACACGTATGCGAGGTGGGACAAGTTCATTCCCGCCGCGCGCCGCCGCCGGGAGGGCCTCTTCGGGACTCTGAAGTTCTACCTCTTCGCCCTGCGAAAGCCGCCCGGCTTCATCGGGCACAATCCGCTTGCCGGTCTGACCTACACGCTGGTCTTCTTTCTCTACTTCACCATGATCGCGACGGGCCTGGCGATGTACTCCGTCAGCGCGCGAGTGGACTCGCCGTTTGGGGTCTTCCAATTCCTCGTGCCGATCTTCGGGGGCGCGCAGACCGCGCGCTGGATCCACCACGTCGTCATGTGGCTGCTGCTCGGGTTCGCCGTGCACCACGTCTACAGCGCCGTCTACATGTCGCAGGTGGAGGCCAACGCCACGGTCGAGTCGATCTTTTCCGGTTACAAGTTCGTTCCACCCGAAGACGTGATCTATTCCGGCTACCGTTACGTTTCCCGGAGCGAGTCTCCCGAGAGGCAGCGCTTGCTCGCCTCCGAGAAGTCTCCGGATATCCGCCATGGCTAGGCGGACGCCGCTGCTCGTCCTGGGGCTCGGCAACCTGATCTGCGGCGACGACGGCCTGGGCGTCGATGCGGTCTTGCAGCTCCAGCGCGAGTACGACGCCCCGGAAGGCGCGCGCGTGCTGGACGGTGGGACCCTCGGGCTCGCGCTGCTGCCGGAGATCGAGCTGGCGGAGCGGGCCATTCTCGTGGACGCCGTCCGGGACGAGGCTCCGGTCGGCTCCTTCGTTCGGCTGGAGGGAGACCACGTGGCGCCGGCCGTCGCGGCGCGGCTCTCTCCGCACCAGGTCGGTGTCGCCGACCTGCTCGAGGCGGCGCGCTGGCTCGGGCGCTACCCGAAGAGCGTCCTCCTGCTCGGCCTGGTCCCCGGGTCGATCGAGCTCGGGCTCGAGCGCTCGGCGGCGGTGGAGGCGAACCTGCGGCTGCTGGTCGAGCGCGTGGTCGAGGAGGCGGGCCGGCTCGGCTTCGAGTTTCGCGCCCGTGAGGACCATGAGCCGCCGGCCGGCGCTCGCGCTGCTGATGGCACTGGCATTCTCCGCGTGTAGGGGGGATGGGGACCTACCCCCCTCGTACCGCAAGACCCGCGTCCCGGAGGAGCGGCTCGCCTCGGCAGAGAGTCGCGCCCGGGGACGCCGGATCTTCCTCGAGCACTGCGCCCTCTGCCACGGGACGCGCGCCGACGGGCGCGGCGTGCGCCGGGAAGGCCTCTCGACGCCGCCGCGCGACTTCACCGATCCGAACACGCGTCGCGCGCTTTCCCCGCGCCGCATGTTCTTCGTGATCCGCGAGGGAGTGCGGGGCACCGCGATGCCCTCCTGGAAGTCGCTCGACGAGGAGACGGCGTGGGATCTGGTCGCGTACCTCAACTCCGTCGCTCCGGGGGCCCCGTGAATCGCTCCGGACGCCGGATCGAGGTCCGCGGGACCGTTCAGGGCGTGGGCTTCCGCCCCTGGGTCTACCGCCTGGCCCGGGAGAGCGGGCTCGCCGGCCGCGTCTCCAACGACAGCCGCGGCGTCACGATCGAGGCGTTCGGGACCGACCGCGCGCTCGACTCCTTCCTGGGCTCGCTCCGGGCGAGCCCGCCGCCGGCCGCTCGGATCGGGCAGCTCGACTGGAGCCCGATCCCCGCCGAGTCCCCCTCGGAATTCGTGATCGTCGAGAGCCGGGAGAGCTCCGGGCGCCGCGTCTCGATTCCCGCGGATCTGCCGACCTGCGGGGAGTGCCTGAGGGAGGTCTTCGATCCGCGCGACCGGCGCTACCGCTATCCCTTCACCAACTGCACCAACTGCGGCCCGCGCTTCACGATCGCGCGCGACGTTCCGTACGACCGCCCGGCGACCACGATGGCGGCGTTTCGGATGTGCTCGGCGTGCCGGCGCGAGTACGAGGACCCTTCCGACCGGCGGTTCCACGCCCAGCCCAACGCCTGCCCGGCCTGCGGTCCGCGTCTGACCGCGGTCGGGGCCGCAGGGGAGGACCTGCTCTGGGCGGACCCCATCCGCCAGGGGGCGCGGGCGCTCGAGGCCGGTCTGATCGTCGCCGTCAAGGGCATCGGAGGATTCCACCTGGCCTGCGACGCGACTTGCTCACTCGCGGTGCGGCGTCTGCGCGACCGCAAGAAGCGCGACGAGAAGCCTTTCGCCGTCATGGTTCGGGACCTCGAAGCGGCCGGAAGATTCGCGCTCCTCCGACCGGAGGAGGAGAAGCTGCTGACTTCGAGCGAGCGGCCCATCGTGCTCCTCCGGCGGCGAGAGGAGTGCGGCATCGCCGAGGAGGTGGCCCCGCGCAACCCGTGGATCGGCCTCCTGCTGCCGTACAGCCCGCTGCATCACCTTCTGCTTTCGGACACGGACCGCCCGCTGGTCATGACCTCCGGCAACTCGAGCGGGGATCCGATCGTGCACACCAACGCCGGCGCGCTCGAGAAACTCGGGGCAATCGCGGACGTCTTCCTGCTGCACGACCGGGAGATCGAGTCGCCCTGCGACGACTCGGTGGCGCGGGTCATTGCCGGCCGTTCGACCGTGCTGCGCCGCTCGCGGGGCTACGTGCCTCGGGCGATCCCGGCTCCCCGCCCGTTCGCGCGGCCGGTGCTCGCCTGCGGCGGGCACCTGAAGAACACCTTCTGCCTCGCGGCGGGAGAGGCGATGTTCCCCGGACCGCACATCGGAGACCTCGAGAGCCTCGAGACGGTCGAGGCCTTCGAGCAGGCGGTCTCGCGGCTCGAGCGCTTCGTCGGAATCCGGCCCGAGATCGTCGCCCACGACCTGCACCCGGAGTATGCGACGACGCTCTATGCGCGCTCCCGCGCCGGGGCCGTTGCGGTCGGCGTACAGCATCACCACGCGCACGTGGCGAGCGCGATGGCCGAGCACGGCCTCGAGGGCCCGGTGCTCGGCGTGGCCTACGACGGCACCGGCTACGGCACCGACGGCACCGCCTGGGGGGGCGAGATCCTGCTCGCGCGGTACGAAGGGTTCGAGCGGCTCGCCACCTGGCGGCCGATCCCCCTGCCCGGAGGAGAGACCGCCATCCGCGAGGTCTGGCGCATCGCGCTGGCGCTGCTCGAGGACGCTTACGCGGGAGACCCTCCCCTTCGGGCCTTCCCGCTCTTCGACGGCCTCGCCGCGGAGAGGATCTCGGCGCTCCGGAGGATGGCCTCGCGAGGGGTCGGGGCGCCGCTCGCGCGCGGCGTCGGCCGGTACTTCGACGCCTTCGGCGCGCTGTTTCTCCACCGCTCCGTCTCCCGTTACGAGGGGCAGGTCGCCCTCGAGTGGAATGCGGCAGCGGACGTGACCGAGAAGGATGGTTTCCCCTTCGCGATCGAGCGGGACGGAGGGATCTGGACGCTCGATTGGCGCCCCGCCGTGCGCGCGGCCGTGGACGCCTTCCTCGCAGGCCGGTCCGCCGCGACGATCTCGGGCCGCTTCCACAACACGGTGGCGCGCGCCACGGCGGATCTCGTCCGGGCCGCCGCCGGCGGGAACGGGGGCCTCCCGGTCGTGCTGACCGGCGGCTGCTTCCAGAACGCGCTGCTTTCCGAGCGCGTCGCCTCCGAGCTCGAAGGCCATCGCGTCGCGCTGCACGGCGAGGTCCCGCCGGGCGACGGCGGCCTGGCCGTGGGCCAGGCCCTGGTCGCCGGCGCGATTGCGGGCGGGTTAGGAGGCCTCTGATGTGCCTGGGAGTTCCGGGTCGCGTGGTTTCGGTGGAAGGCCTCTTGGCCACCGTGGACTTCTTCGGGGTGCGGCGGCAGGTGCGCCTGGACGTCGTGGATCAGGCGGTCGCTCCGGGCGACTACATCTTGAACCACGTCGGCTTCGCGATCCGGCGCATCCCGCAGGAGGAGATCGGCGAGACGCTGGACCTCTACGAGCGGCTCCTCGCCGAGGCCTCGCGGGAGGACCTGATGGCCGCCGACGTGCGCGGGGAGATCGAAGCGGCGGCGCGGGAGGAAGGCTCGTGAGCGGGGCGGCGCTCTCCCTGTCCCTGCGGCAGGTCCGATTCCGCGATCCGGCCCTGGCGCGCCGGCTCGCGGAGACGATCGCCCGGCTCACCGACCAGATCGGCCGCTCGCCCGTCTCGGTGATGCACGTCTGCGGCAGCCACGAGCAGGCGATCGCGAAGTTCGGCCTGCGCGCGACCTTCCCGAAGAAGTTGAACGTCATCATGGGACCCGGCTGTCCGGTCTGCATCACCGACATGCCGGAGGTGGACGAGGGGGTCGTGCTCGCCCGGCAGGGCGTTGTGATCGCCACCTACGGCGACATGCTCAAGGTGCGGGGCACGGTCCTGTCGCTCGCGGACGCGCAGGCCGAGGGGGCGGACGTGCGTGTGGTCTACAGCGCCGCCCAGGCGGTCGAGCTGGCGCGCCAGACGGAGAAGCCCGTCGTCTTCTTCGCGACGGGCTTCGAGACGACCGCCGTCGCCACGGCGGCCGTCATGCGGAGCCCCGTCCCCAAGAACTTCTCGGTCCTCTCGGCGCACAAGTACATCCCGCCGGTCATGGAGATCGTGGCGGAGATGCCGGAGACGCGCGTGGAAGGCTTTCTCGCCGCCGGGCACGCGGCCACGATCACGGGCTGGGGGATCTTCGAGTCCTTCGTGGAGCGCCACGGCATCCCGGTCGTGGTCGCGGGCTTCGAGCCGCTCGACATCCTCGCGGGCCTGGCCAAGCTGCTCGAGCTCATCCGCGACGCGACACCGCGGGTGGAGAACATGTTCCCGCGCTGCGTGACGCGCGAGGGCAACCTGCGAGCGCAGGAGCGGCTCTGGAGCGTCTTCCGTCCCGTCGGCGGACGCTGGCGGGGCATCGCCCACGTGCCCAACGGCAACCTGCGCCTGCGGGAGCAGTGGGCTCACCTGGACGCCCGGCGCCTCTTCCCGATCGATCTGGCCGGCCTGTGGGACTACGGCCCGCCCACCCTGGTCGCCAGTTGCATCTGCGGCGACATCATGTCGGGCATCGCGTCCCCGTCCGACTGCTCCCTCTTCGGCAAGGAGTGCGTTCCAGACAACCCGGTGGGCGCCTGCATGGTCTCCTCCGAAGGCACGTGCAAGATCTGGCACCAGTACGGCGGGCACCCCGACCTGGAGGTGATCGCGTGAGCACCCTCGTGCGGGAGGAGCGGATCGAGCGGGTCTCGCTCAAGCAGGGCGCGGGCGGCCGCGCCATGCGCGCCCTGATCCAGGAGGTCTTCCTCCGCGGATTCGCCGAGGAGCCGCCGCCGGGTGGAATCGGGCTTTCGGCCATGGACGACGGCGCCGCTCTCCGCGTGGGCGACCGCTGGCTCGTCCTGACCACCGACTCGCACGTGGTCCATCCCATCTTCTTTCCGGGAGGAGACATCGGCCGCCTCTCCGTGTGCGGCACCGTCAACGACCTCGCGATGATGGGGGCCACCGAGGTGCTCGGCCTGACCTGTGCCGCGATCCTGGAAGAGGGATTCCCGCGGACCGACCTCGAGCGAATCCAGGCCTCGATGCGGCAGGCTTGCCGGGAGGCGCAGGCCTCGGTCGTGACCGGCGACACGAAGGTCATGGGACACGGCGAGCTCGACGGGGTCGTCCTGAACACCGCCGGCGTGGGCCTGACCGACCGCGTGGTCCCCGATGCCGGTTTGCGGCCGGGGGATCGCCTGCTGGTCACCGGCACGATCGGCGACCACGGCTTCGCGATCCTGGCGGCCCGGCACGGCCTCGAGCTCGAAGGGGAGCTCGTCTCCGACGTGGCGCCGTTGAACGGCCTCGTCCGCGCGGCTCTCGCCGCCTGGGAGGGAGGCGTCGTCGCCATGAAGGACCCGACGCGCGGAGGCCTCTCCTCGGCCCTGCACGAGATGGCGGAGAAGAGCGGTGTAGGAATCTTGCTCGAGGAAGCCGCCATTCCGGTGACCGAGGCCGTGCGCGCGGCGGCCGAGCTGACGGGCATCGATCCCGTGCACGTCGCCAACGAAGGCAAGGCGGTGCTGGGCGTGCGGCCGGAAGCGGTGGATCGGGTCCTCGAGGTGCTGCGCTCCCATCCGCTGGGCCGCGACGCGGCGGTGGTGGGAACCTGCATCGCCGAGCGGCGGGGCAACGTCATTCTCGACACGGGATTCGGGCGGCGGCTGCTCGCAGAGCCGGAGGGCGAGCCGCTCCCGCGCATATGCTGACCGGGCGCCGGCCTCTGCGGGTCGCGGTCCTGACCTCCCGGCGGGCGCCGGGCCTTTCGGAGTTGCTGGCCGAGCGTGGCGGTCTCTTCGAGATCGTCTGCGTCCTGGCGACCGAGGAGGCCTTTTTCGACGCTCGTCTGGAGGCGGCCGATGTCCCGGTCGTCCCCAACCTCATCCGCAGGTTCTACTCCTGGCGGCATGTCGGGCTCTCAGACCTCGTGGCCCGCCACTCCTACGACCGACGGACGGTCAGGCTCCTCGCCCCGTATGGGCCGGACCTCCTCCTGATGTCAAGTTACCTTTACATCGCGACTGAGCCTCTCCTCGCCGCGTACCCCGGTCGCATCATCAACGTCCACGGCAGCGACCTCGCGCGGCGCGGCCCCGACGGGAGACCCCTCTATCCCGGATTGCGGGCTGTGCGGGACGCGATTGCCGCGGGCGAGACGGAAACGCGCGCCACCTCGCATCTGGTGACGGCCGATCTGGACGCCGGGCCGATCCTGCGGCGCTCCCGGCCCTTCCCCGTCTCGCCGCTGGCCGCCCGGCTGCGGGCCGCCGGAGCGGACCACGCGCTCAATGCCTATGCGTTCGCTCACCAGGAGTGGATGCTCGCGACGGCGTGGGGGCCTCTCCTGCTCGACGCGGCCGCCTGCTTCGCCGCCGGTTCGCAGAGGGCCGGGGCCGCCGCGGAGGCCGTCTCGTGAGCCACATCCGCATCGACCGCGGCGGCGCAGTCGCGACGATCACGATCGACCGGCGCGAGCGGTACAACGCGCTCGACGTCGAGACGGCGCGGGACTTCCGGAAGGCGGGCCTGCAGTGCGCCCGCGATCCGGAGGTGCGCTGTGTCGTGCTCGCCGGAGCCGGGGGCGTCTTCTGCAGCGGAGCCGACCTGAAGTACATCCGCGCGGGGGGCGAAGACGCCGACCTCGCGTACCTGCAGGGCCGCCGCGAGGTGCCCCGGGGCTATGGCGAGATCTTCAAGCAGATCCTCGAGTACATCCACTCGGCGATCTCCGAGATCAAGCGGGCGCCCAAGCCCTTTCTGGCTGCCGTGGACGGCGTCGCGGCGGCCGGCGGCTTCGGCATCGCGATGGCCTGCGACCTGGTCTACGCCTCGCCCCGAGCCTCCTTCGAGTGGGCGTACGGCAAGACGGGGCTGACCGGCGCCGAGAGCTCCACCTTCTTCCTGCCGCGCCTTCTGGGGCTGCGCCGCGCCCTGGAGCTGGTGCTCGTGAACCCCCGGCTGGATGCCGGGCGGGCTCTCGAGATGGGCCTGATCAACGCCGTCTTTCCGACGGGGAGTTTCGAGGAGGAGGTGCTGGGGATCGCGCGGCGTCTCGCCGAGGGGCCGACGGAGGCCTACGGGGTCGCCAAGCGCCTGGTCCACCAGGCCGCCGGGGTGGACCGCCTCGACCTGCACCTGGACCGCGAGCTCGAGGAGCTCGCCCGGATCGCCGACGGGTCCGATTTCGCCGAGGGGCTCGAGGGGTTCTTCGAGCGCCGCCCGGCGCGTTTCCAGGGGAGGTGAGCTTGCACGAGTACTCGATCGTCGCGGCGTTGCTCGAGAGGGTCGAGGAGCTGGCGCGCGAGCGGCGGGCCAGGGCGGTGCATGGCGTGCTCGTCTCGATCGGCGAGCTCTCGGGGGTCGAGCCCGACCTGCTCGCGACGGCCTACGCGACCTTCCGGGAACGGACGGTCTGCGAGGGGGCGAAGCTGACGATCCTGCCGGTTGCCGCGCGCTGGGACTGTCCCGAGTGCCGGCGGGGGATTCCGCGCGGCGCGATCCTGGCATGCTCTCGCTGCGGCGTGCCGGCGCGCCTCTGCGCCGGGGACGAGATCGTTCTGGAGCGCATCGAGATGGAGGTGGCGTGATGTGCGGAACCTGCGGCTGCGGAGATCCGGAGCTGGTTCCGGTCGAGCTGCACGACCGGATCCTCGCGGGCAACGAGCGGACCGCGCGGCACAACCGCGAGCACTTCGGCGAGTCCGGCGTCCTCGCGCTGAACCTGATGGGCTCTCCGGGCTCGGGCAAGACGGCGATCCTCGAGGCGACCGCGCGCCGGCTGGGCGGGAGCTTGCGCCTGGGCGCTGTGGCGGGCGACCTGGAGACGCACCGGGACGCGGAGCGGCTGGAGAAGGCGGGAATCCCGTCGGTCGCGATCACGACCGGTTCCGCCTGCCACCTGGATGCGGAGCTCGTGCACCGGGCCCTGCACGGCTTCCCGTGGCAGGAGCTGGACTACCTGTTCATCGAGAACGTCGGGAACCTCGTCTGTCCGGCGATCTACGACCTGGGACAGGCGTCCAACGTCGTCGCCCTCTCGGTGACGGAGGGGGAGGACAAGCCGCTCAAGTACCCGGTCATGTTCCGCAAGGCGGACCTCGTTTTGCTCACGAAGATCGACCTGCTGCCGCATCTGCCCGACGTGAGGATCGAGGCGATCCGCGACGCCCTGTCCCGCGTGAACCCCGCTCCGGCGCTGTTGCCCGTGTCCGCCCGGACGGGGGAGGGTCTGGCGCGGTGGACCGCCTGGCTCGATTCGCGGCGCCCCTCCCGGGAGCCGGCTCTGGCCGGCGCGGTTCCGGTGCCGTGGTGAGCTCCGGGCTTTTCGGCGCGCTGGCGGCGGCCGCCGTCGCGGTCGGAAGCCTCCACACGCTGGCGCCGGACCACTGGGTTCCCTTCGCGGCGCTGGCGCGCGCGCAGGGGTGGTCCGCCGGCCGCACCGCGAGGATCACGCTCGCCTGCGGCTTCGGCCACGTCACCGTGTCGGCACTGCTGGGCCTCTCGGGCCTCCTGCTCGGGCTCGAATTGGTGAAAGCGCTGGGAGAGCGCATGGAGGCCCTGGCCGGCATCCTGCTCGTCGGCTTCGGCCTCGCCTACGGAATCTGGGGCCTCCGCCGCGCGGCCGGCAAGAGGCTCCACGGCCACTCCCATTCGCGCTACGACCACGTCCACGACGCCACCGGCACCACGGCCTGGACGCTGTTTCTGCTCTTCTCGGCGGACCCGTGCGTCGCGGTGATCCCGATCCTCTTCGCCGCGGCGCCGCTGGGTGCCGCGCCCACCACGGCGATCGTGCTCCTGTACGAGCTGGCGACCGTCGCCACGATGGTGGCCCTGGTGCTGCCGGCCCGCGCCGGAGCCCGGGTCCTGCGCGCCCCCTGGCTCGACCGGTACGGCGACGCCGCGGCCGGCGGCGTGATCGCCTCCGTGGGCCTCGCCTTGATGGGTCTGGGCTGGTAGCTCGCCCGCCCTGCCCGGGCGCCGCCGCCGCCCGAGCCCCGTTGATCCGTTTGCATCATGGCGGAGCCGGTTCGCAGGCCTACAGTCGGGGAGTCGAGTGAGGTGGGCCATGCGCATCCTGCTGCTTCTCGCGGTCGCCTTCATCCTCTCCCTGATCCCTCTGGCCTGGCTCGCGGTGAGCGCCTACCGGAAGTACCGCGGCAAGAGGGTGATCACGTGCCCGGAAACCCGGGCGCCCGCCGCCGTCGAGCTCGACGCGCTCCACGCGGTCTCGAGCGAGCTTACGGGAAGCGTCGATCTGCGCCTCCAGTCCTGTTCCCGGTGGCCCGAGCGGGAGGGTTGCGGGCAGGAGTGCCTGGCCCAGATCGAAGCGGCGCCCGAGGACTGCCTCGTGCGGACGATGCTGACGAAGTGGTACCGGGGCGCGGCCTGCGTCCTCTGCGGCCGCGACATCGGAGAGATCCGATGGAGCGAGCGCAAGCCGGCCCTCATGAGCCCGGACCGCAAGACGCTGGAGTGGGACGAGGTCCCGCCGGACGAGCTGCCCTCGGTCCTGGCGACCCATTACCGGATCTGCTGGGATTGTCATATCGCGGAGTCCTTCCGGGCGCGCCACCCGGAACTGGTCCTCGACGATCCGCTGCATCGGGCGGCCAGGCGGTCCCGCGCCTCGTGATCCCCGCCCAGCCCGAAGTCTGGTCCCGGCCGCAGGCGATCGCGCGTCTGCGCGAGGCGCTGACGAACCTGACCGACGACGAGCACTCGATCTGCCAGGTCGCCGCCGAGCGGGGAATCTTCTGTCACGGCTTCCGCCGCTGGCCCGCCTCGGAGTTCGACCGGCGTTGGCGTCAGGCGCTGGGCCGCAGCACGCACCTGTCGCGGGCGCAGATGGAGGAGCTCGCCAACGTGTGGCAGCTCGCCGAGCAAGTCCGGTGCCGCGTCACGCTCGCCTGCGACACGAAGACGGCCAACGGGAGCGTGTGCCGCGGTTGGGACGAGTTTCCCAACGCCGACCTCGCCCGATTCTGCAGCGACATCCTGGGCAAGAACGTCGACGTCAGTCTCTAGCCGTCTGTCCGTCGGCACCCGGCATTCAAAGGAAGAGCGGCCGGCGAACCGGCCGCTCGATGGCCGCCCTTGCGGCGGCCGGCTCCTCGAGAGAGGAGTCTACGAGACCACCTTCACGTCGATCGCCTTGTACCGCGGCTTTTCCCCTTTGGGCAGGCGAACCGTGAGGACGCCTTCCTTGAATTCCGCCGTCAGCTTGGTCGGCTCCACCTCCTCGGGGACCGTGAAGGTCCGCAGGAACGTCCCGTAGGACCGCTCGATGCGGTGGAACTTCTTGCCCTTCTCTTCCTTTTCCTGCTTGCGCTCCCCCTCGATCGTGAGGACGTTGTCCTGGACCGTCACCTTGACGTCCTTCTTCTCGATCTCGGGAAGCTCCGCCTTCACCAGGTACTCCGTCTCCGTTTCCTGGATGTCCACGGCGGGCGCCCACTCGGCGACCTTCAGCGCTTCCTTCTCATAGGGATAGGGGCGCCCCCACGTGCCGAGGAGGCGGTTGAAGCGGTCGGACATCTCCTCCATTTCGCGAAACATCGGCTCTCCGAACGGACGGAAGAACGGGAGCGTCGGCTCACGCCGGATCAGACTGAAATTCATAACGACCTCCTTTTGCTTTCCGGCTTCGAGGATCCATCCATTCCCTTTTTTTCCCATGAAGCCGTTGCATCATTTTCGCGGCGCCAGGGACCCGGCCTCCCCGCGATCGACGCCCGGCACGGCGGGCGGACCGGTTCTGCTATCCTTGCTTCCCACCGAATGCGAGTTCTCGGGACTCCCGCTCCGGCCGGGCCGCTGCCCGAGAACCTCCAGCCCTTGAGTGACCTGGCGCGGGACTTGCGCTGGACTTGGCGCCCCTCCCTACGCGCGCTCTTTACGACGCTCGATCCGGAGGGGTGGGAGCGCACGGGGGGCAACCCCGTGGCGCTGCTGGCCGAGTGCCCGCCCGAGAGGCTGCGTCAAGCGGCCGCGGATCCTTCCTATCGGGCGCAGCTCTCCGCGGTCTTGACGGAAATCGGCCTCGAGGACGACGCGCAGCCCGCCCATCCCGCGATCCGGGCGCTGCGGCAACGCGGGGACCTGGTCGCCTACTTCTCGGCCGAGTTCGGCCTGACGGAGGTGCTTCCGATCTACGCGGGCGGGCTCGGCGTGCTCGCGGGCGATCACCTCAAGTCGGCAAGCGACCTGGGCCTGCCTCTGGTCGGCGTCGGGCTCCTGTATGGACGCGGCTACTTCCGGCAGTCGCTCGATCGGGAGGAGGGACAGCGCGAGTCCGACGTGCCGCTGGACCCCGAAAGGCTCCCGATCCGCCTGCCGGTCCCCCCCGACGGCGGACCCCCCGTGGTGACCGTGGCGGTCGCGGAGCGGGACGTGCGCGTCCTGATCCGCCTCGTGACGGTGGGACGGGTGCCGCTGCTCCTGCTCGATACGAACCTGCCCGAGAACCCTCCCGAGGACCGCGAGATCACCGCCCGCCTCTACGGCGGCGACCAGGAGTTGCGCATCCGGCAGGAGCTCGTGCTCGGCATCGGGGGGCTGCGGGCCCTGGAAAAGATGCGCTGGCGCCCGACGATCCGCCACCTGAACGAGGGACACGCGGCCTTCGTGGGGCTGGAGAGGATCCGGCAGCTCGTGGCGGAGGAGGGACTCTCCTTCGCCGAGGCGCGCGAGCGGGCCGCGGCGGGGAACGTCTTCACGACGCATACGCCGGTGCCGGCGGGAATCGACCGCTTCGCGCCGGAGCTGCTGGAGAAGTACGTCGCCCCCTACATCCCCGGGGCGGGCCTCGAGTTCGACGAGTTCCTGAAGCTCGGCCAGGAGGCGCCGGGCAAGCCGGAGGAGCCCTTCTCAATGGCGGTCCTCGCCCTGCGGCTGTCGGGACACGCCAACGCCGTCTCACGCCTCCACGCGCGCGTATCGCGGCGGCTCTGGCTCGGCCTGCTGCCGGAGCTCGCGGACGAGGACGTGAAGATCCGCGCGATCACCAACGGAGTGCACCGCGCCACCTGGACCGACCCGGAAGTGGCGAGCCTCTCGCTCGTGGAGAACCCCCGGATGGTCGACCCGGACGGCCTCTGGCGGCTGCATGAGCGGCTGCGCGAGAGGCTGGTCGCGCTCTGCCGGCAGCAAATTGCCGCGGAGCGGCGCAGCCGCGGCGCCTCCCCAGAGGAGATCGAGAGAGCCGGGCGGCTGCTCGATCCGCGGGCGCTGACCATCGGCTTCGCGCGGCGCTTCGCAACCTACAAGCGGGCGACCCTTCTCTTCCGGGACCCGGAGCGGCTCCGCAGCATCCTGCACGCGGGCCCGGTGCAGGTCCTTTTCGCCGGCAAGGCCCACCCCCGCGACGAGGCGGGCAAGGAGCTGCTGCGCGCCGTGTCGCACTACTCGGAGCTGCCGGAGTTCGAGGGGCGCGTGGTTCTGTTGCCCGACTACGACATGCGGCTCGCGCGCGCGCTCGTGTCCGGCTGCGACGTCTGGCTGAACAACCCGATCCGCCCGCACGAGGCCTCCGGCACCTCCGGCATGAAGGCCGCGATGAACGGGGTCCTGAACCTCTCGGTTCTGGACGGCTGGTGGGACGAGGCGCCGCACAAGGAGACCGGCTTCATCATCGGGACGGCCAGCGAATACGATACGGACGACCAGGCCGCGGCCTCCCTCTACCAGGTGCTCGAGCAGCAGGTGCTCCCGCTCTTCCTCGCGCGGGACGAGCGGGGGGTGCCGAGCGGCTGGGTCGAGAAGATGATCCAGAGCGCGGCGCGCATCGGCCGGCTCTTCTCCTCCGAACGCATGGTCACGGAGTACCTGGAGCTCTGCTATGTGCCCGCCGCGGAGCGGAAGGTGGCGCTGCTGGAGGACGCGCGGGAGCGGCTGCGAGCCGTCGGGGCCGCGCCCTACCGCGAACCGCGCGAGTGACGCCGGCGTGACCGGGCGGGCGGCGGGCCTGCTGCTTCATCCCACGTCGCTGCCCGGCCGGTTTGGAGTGGGCGGCCTCGGTTCCGAGGCGGAGCGGTTCCTGGAGTGGGCAGAGCGCGCGGGCGCCTCCCTCTGGCAGGTGCTGCCGCTCCACCCGACGGGGCCGGGCGAATCTCCCTACGGCGGCCTCTCCGCCTTCGCCGGCGATCCGCTGCTGATCTGTCCGGAGCGGCTCGTCGAGGAGCGTCTGCTGCCGGCCTCCGCGATCGCCTCGGCCCCGGCCTTTCCCGAGGGGCGCTTGGACGCGCCGGAGGTCCGCCGCTGGAAGGCGGGGGTCCTGCGCCTCTGCTGGCAGCGCCAACGCGACGGGGCGGCGCCCCTCCTCCGAGAGGAATTCGAGGGCTTCCGGTCGTCGCCGGAGGAATCGGAGTGGCTTCCCGACTGGGCGCTCTTTGCCGCCCTGTCGCGGCGGTTCCAGGACGCGGGGTGGGTCCGGTGGCCCGGCCCGCTCGCCCGCCGGGAGCCCGAGGCGTTGCGGGAGGCGGCGCGGGAGCTTTCGGAGGAGATCGCCTATCAGGAGTGGCTCCAGTTTCTCTTCCGGCGCCAGTGGGACGCGGTTCGTCAGAGCGCGCGCGAGCGCGGGATCGCGGTGGTCGGCGACGTCCCGATCTATGTCGCGCACCACAGCGCGGATGTCTGGGCGCGCCGCGAGCTCTTCGCCCTGGACGCCGAAGGGATGCCGGAAACGGTGGCGGGCGTGCCCCCCGACTACTTCAGCGACACGGGGCAGCTCTGGGGCTACCCTCTCTACCGCTGGGATCGCGTCCGAGAGGAGGGCTACTCCTGGTGGGCGGCTCGCTTGCGCGCCGCGCTGCGCCTTGCCGATCTGGTGCGTGTGGACCACTTCCGCGGCTTCGCCAGCTACTGGGAGGTGCCGGCCTCCGCGCGGACCGCCGTCGAAGGGCGCTGGGTCGAAGGGCCGGGACGCGCGCTCTTCGACGCGCTGCGGGAGGCCCTGGGCGGCTTGCCGCTGATCGCCGAAGACCTCGGCACGATCACGGAGGACGTCCGGGAGCTGCTCGCCCTGACCGGCATCCCCGGGATGAAGGTCCTTCAGTTCGCCTTCTCGGAGGAGGACAGCCCGCACGCGCCGCACCGGCACGTCGAGAATGCCGTCGTCTACACCGGGACGCACGACAACGACACGGCGCGCGGCTGGTTCGCGGCGCTCCCTCCCGAGGAGCGGCGGCGGGCGCTCGACTACATGGGGGGCGACGGCCGCCAGATCGAGTGGGACCTGATCCGGACGGCTCTGACGTCTGTCGCCCGGCGCGCCGTCGTGCCGCTGCAGGACGTCTTCGGACTCGGCCCCGAGGCCCGCATGAACACTCCCGGCCAGGCCTCCGGCAATTGGCTCTGGCGCGCGCGCCGCGAGAACTTCACCCCCGAGCGCGCCGACCGCCTTCGGCGCCTGGTGGACCTAACAGGACGGGGTCAACCGTGAACTCTTGAACTTTTCGCTTGCTGACGGTGCGTGTC
>JBOGJK010000177.1:0-1949 GCA_050745345.1 Thermoanaerobaculia bacterium | reverse complement strand
GCCCCTGAGTAGCCCTGCGAATCCCTCCCAGCCCGCTTCGGGAGTCCCGGGCGAACTGGGTGGCGGCTTCTCGCGCGTGGGCGGTGGCCTCGGCGATCATCGCGGGCTTGATGTCGTTCAATCGGGTGAAGAGAAACGTCGGACCCGAGCCCTCGTAGTCCCCCCGAGTCGAGAGGACGACTCCCTGCCGGACGAGCTCCCCGACTTTCTGACTGACGGCCAGGACGCGGTCGGGTGTCGCCGATCGGACGAGCAGAGTGGTCTCGACCACGTAGCGGCGAGCCACCTGGCCCGCTGGGCGGTATTGTTCGGCGAAGGCGTCGGTCACTTTCACGCCCTGCAGCGAGGTCTCGCCCTGAGCGATGCCGTTTCCTGCCAGAAACGCGCGCAGCTTCTCGACGCTGGCCGCCAGCTGCTGGTTCGCGCGGGCCAGGTCGTCGTCCGCGGCAACCAGCCGCAGCGGCCAGAGCGACGTGTCCGCGCGCACCTCCCTCTCGGAAATCCCCTTGACCGTCACGTAGCGGTCCGCGGCGCGGGCGCGCGCGAGTCCCGCCCCGATGAGCGCCCCGCCGACGGCAAGGCCCGCCGAGAGGAGCAGAGCTCCGGCCACGATTCCGCGAGCGCCGATCACTCTGCCCGGGGGCTCGCTCACTTCCCCCTCGAGAGCCGGATCCCGCCCGATTCCAGCTGCCGGAGGACCTCCCGAAGCGTCTCGATCACCTCGGCGCGGTCGACGCGCGACTTCGAGAAGGAGAGATTCAGCCGGAAAGGCCCGCCCCTGGGCCTGAAGACGAAGTGGAAGTGCCTCGGTTTCTTTCCCCGGCGCCCCTCCCGCTTCTTGCTCGCGCGCAGATCGTCGCGCGTGGAGCCGGCGGAGACGCGCGCGATCGCCTCTTCCATCTGCTCGCGGTCCGGGAGCCGCGCGATCTCCAGGAGCACCGAGCGCGCGTCGATGTCGGCGCGCCGACATTGCTCGCGCAGCTCCTCGGGAATATCCAGAAGCGAGAGCGCCTCGGTGATCGAGACGCGCGACTTGCCGACGGCGTTCGCGATCTTCTGCTGCGTGTAGCCCGGCTCTCTGGTCAGGGCCGCGTAGCCCTCCGCCTCCTCGAAGGGATGGAGGTCCTTTCGGTGGAGGTTCTCGATCAGGGCGAGCTCCATCATCTCGGGGTCGGAGACCTCCAGTTCGATGCACGGCACCTCGGTCAGGCCCGCCTCGATCGCGCCGCGGAAACGCCGTTCCCCGGCGATGATCATGTAGCGGCCCTCCCCCGAAGGCCGCACGAGGAGCGGCTCCAGGATCCCCTTCGACTCGATCGAGCGCGTCAGCTCGGTCAGATCCCCGACGCTTGTGCGCGGCTGGTCCGGGTTCGGCTCGATCTCCTCGATCGGGATCCACCGGCCCAGAGAGGCGCCGAAACGCTCCGAGAGGGTCTCGACGAAGTGCGAGTCGTGGCGCATGCGCGCCTGCTGCGGGAGCCCTCGCCTCTTAGACACGGGACAGCACCTCCTCGGAGAGGGAGTAGTACTCGGCCGCGCCGCTCGAGCGCGGCGCGTAGCTGAAGATCGATTCCTGGTGCGCGGGACTCTCCTCGAGGCGCACGCTCTTGGAGACCGTGGTCTTGAAGAGTTTGTCGCCGAAGACGGCGGCGATCTGCTTGTAGACGTCCCTTCCCAGCACCGTGCGGCGGTCGTGCAGCGTGATGACGACCCCCAGGATGCGCAGGTGCGGGTTGGGGCGCGCCTTGATTTTGTCGATCGTCTCGAGCAGGTCGTCGGTCCCCTCCAGAGCGAAGTAGGAGGACTGGATCGGGATGAGCACGTGGCTCGAGGCGACCATGGCGTTGACCGTGATCATGCCGAGGGTCGGGGGCGTGTCGATCAGCACGGCGTCGTACCGGCGGCGCACCGGGTCGATCTTGTCGCGCAGGCGGAAGTGCCCGTCGAAC
>JBOGJK010000176.1:0-3097 GCA_050745345.1 Thermoanaerobaculia bacterium | reverse complement strand
ACGCCGCGGAGACCCGCGCGGCCCTCACGCACCTCTACGACGCCTTCGCCCGGCGCGACGGCCAGGCCATGGCCGCGCTCTACGCTCCGCAGGCGACCTTCGAGGACCCGGTCTTCCGGCTGCGGGGCGCCGACATCGGCCGGATGTGGATCGCGCTGACGCTCCGCGCGAAAGAGTTCGGGATCTCCTACACGATCGCCCAGGCCAGATCGGGCTACGGGACCGTCGAGTGGACGGCGCGCTATCTTTTCGCCGGGCGGCGCCCGGTCGTCAACGTGGTCCTCTCGGAGATCGCGTTCGAGGGGGAGAAGATCGTCCGTCAGGTGGACCGCTTCGACTTTCCGCGCTGGGCGGCACAGGCCCTGGGAACGCCGGGACGTCTCTTCGGCCGCTACCGGTGGTTTCGGCGCGCCGTGTCGCGCAAGGCGATTCGGCAGCTCGGGATCGCGGCCCGGTA
This sequence comes from Thermoanaerobaculia bacterium, assembly GCA_050745345.1. Taxonomy (GTDB): domain Bacteria; phylum Acidobacteriota; class Thermoanaerobaculia; order UBA5066; family Gp7-AA6; genus DATBFU01. The sequence goes on along the minus strand of JBOGJK010000176.1, from coordinate 2,640 downwards.
GCCGCCGTTCAGCCGATCAGCTTGGCTATCGAGAAGGCAGCGGCGGCTGCGATTCCGCCGACCAGCGCCGTCTGCCAGGCGCTGCGGACGGGCCTCTTCACCGTGAAGCGGCCCTTGACGTAGCCGAAGAGGAGCAGCGCCGCGAGCGTCAGGACGACCGAGCCGATCAGGGCGTTTTGCATCGGGTGCAGGAAGAAGTAGGGCGCGAGCGGGATCATGCCGCCCACGACGTAGGAGAGGCCGATCGTCAGGGCGCTCGCGCGAGCCCGCAGCGGGTCGGGCTTTTCGAGCCCGAGCTCGAAGCGCATCATGAATTCCACCCAGCGCTTGCGGTCCCGCCGCAGGGCGTGCGCGGCCTCCACGGCTCGGTCGTGCGGCAGGCCGTAGCCCTCGAAGACCTGAACGACCTCCCGAGTCTCCTCGGCAGGCGTCTCGAAGGTCTCGCGGTTCTCGCGCGCCAGCTCCGAGGCGTAGTGCTCGGCGTCGGTGCGCGCGGCCAGATACCCCCCCAACCCCATCGCAATCGAGCCGGCCGCGATCTCCGCCAGGCCGGCCGTGATCACGATGCGCGTCGAGTCCACCGCGCCCGAGAGCCCCGCCGCGAGCGCGAAGGGGACCGTCAGCCCATCGGACATCCCGATGACGATGTCGCGAATGCGCTTCGGGGCCGTGAAGTGCCTTTCGAGGTGGGGGGTCTGCGGCATGGGGCCCTCCGGGTCAGTTGACGGTTTCCTCGTCCTCTTCGGTGTCCGAGGGCGAGGCCGACGCGTGGTGGTGCACCAGAAGCCACTGGCCGTCGCGCCGCAGGAAGATGTTGCTCGCCTGCATGCGCGCCGCGGCCTCCTCGTCGGCGATCCCGAAGGGACGGATCACCTCGACGCAGGCCACCCAGGCGAGGTCTCCCGCGACCGTGACGCGGATATCCTCGCAGGACACCGTCCAGGCGCGCGAGTTCGCGAAGATGTTCTCCCAGGAGCGGCGCACCTCGGACCAGCCGTCCAGCCGATGCCAGCCCGGATGCACGCAGGTCACGCCGTCCTCGTGCGACCAGACCGTGTCCATGCGGGCGAGGTCCCGCGACTCGAGCGCCCGATAGAAGGAGAGGTTGGCGGCCTGGACGGCGCTCTCTTCGAAGGAAGTCACCGCTCGATTCTAACCGGCGCTCACCCGCGCGGAAGGCGCGACAGATCCGCGTTGCCGCCGGAGACGATCGCGACGACCCGGGCGCCCTCCGGCGCGCGGACCTTCCGCGCCAGAAGCGCCGCCGTCGCCGCCGCGCCCGCCCCCTCGACATAGAGCTTCGCGCGCGTCAGCAGAAGCCTCATCGCCTCGACGATCTCCTCCTCCGAAACCGTTGCGATCTCGTCCACGGCCCGCCGCGCGATCTCGAGCGGCAGCGCGCCGACGAAGGGAGGCGTCAGGCCGTCGGCCAGCGTGTCGTGGGGCCGCTGGACCGTCACCGGCTTGCCCGCCGCGAGCGCGGGCCCAAGCCCCGGACCCGCCTCGAGCTCGACGGCGACCACGCGCGTCGCCGCGCGAAGCTGCTTGACCGCGGAGGCGACGCCGCCGAGCAGCCCTCCCCCGCCGACCGGCACGACGACGAGAGCCGCGTCGGCCAGGTCCTCCAGGATCTCGAGCCCTGCCGTCGCGGCGCCGGCCAAAACGGCCGGGTCGTCGAAGGGGTGCACGAAGGTCAGGCCCCGCTCGCTTTGGACCTCCCGCAGGCGCTCGAAGAGGGTCGCCCGGTCCTCGTGGAAGACGATCTCGGCGCCGTAACCCCGCACGGCCTCGACCTTCGACCGGGGGGCGTCGGCCGGCATGACGACGGTCGCGGAGGCCCCCGCCGCGCGCGCTGCCCACGCCACCGCCTGCGCGTGGTTGCCGGCGGAGACGGTGACGAGGCCCCGGCCGCGCTCTTCGCTCGAGAGCGACAGGATCTTGTTGAGGGCCCCGCGCGGCTTGAAGGAGCCGGTCTTCTGGAAGCTCTCGCACTTGAGGTAGAGGCGAACACCGCCGGCCCGCTCGCCCAGGGACGAAGCCGACAGCAGCGGCGTGCGGTGCAGCCTGCCCGCGAGCCGCCCGGCGGCCGCGCGGATCTCGGAGAGGGGGATCATCGCGTCTCTCTCGCTACCGGCCCGCCCGCCGCTTCGCCTTGACCAGGACAGCGATCTCGTCGGGGCGCGGGTTGACGAAATCGAGGCGGATGCGTCCGTCGGGCGTCTGCGACACGGTCGCCGGGATCGCGCAGGCGGTCAGGTACCAGCCGGCCGGGAGCACCAAGGCGTTGCGCGGCCGACCGAAGCTCCGGTCGAAGACGAGCTCGCCGCCCTCCAGCCGGTAGCTCTTCTCGTCGGTGTAGGTCTCCGAGATCCGGAGGCGGACCGAGTGCTCCTTCTCGACCGGCGGGAACCGGACGACGACCACCTCCGAGTCGGGGCGCACCGCCTCACCGATGTCGAGACCGGCGCGCGAGATCTCCTCGCCGCGCAGCGTCTCGACCCGAAGCTCCTCGCCCGTGTCGAGGATCCGCGCCGAAGGGTTCGAGGCGCGGCTCCCCCGGCGCACGACGTTCAAGTACTTGTCCACACCGGGCCGCGACTCGGTGTAGTCGTGGTAGAGATCGAAGGAATGCGTCTCGGG
>JBOGJK010000175.1:0-2272 GCA_050745345.1 Thermoanaerobaculia bacterium | reverse complement strand
TCCCTCTCCCTCCGGGAGAGGGCCGGGGTGAGGGCCTGGCTCGAGCCACCCAAAGTCCTTCTCCTCCGCCGGCGCCAGCGCGAAGTCCTTCGCGCCCTCGCCCGCGCGCTGGAAGAGCGCCGCGGGTGCCCGTTCGCAGAGGCCCAGGCAGGGCGAAGGCCGGCAGGCGTCGTCGCCCAGCCGGGCGCGAGCCTTCTCGAGAAGCTCTCTGCCTCCCGCCAGCCGGCACACAAGGTCGTCGCAGACGTGGACGATCGTCGCGGGCTGCGGCTCGACGGAGAACATCGCGTAGAACGTCGCGACCCCGTACGCCTCGGCGGGCGCGACGGAGAGCCGCTGGCAGATGTAGTTCAGCGCGCCCGGCGTGATCCACCCGACACGCGACTGCGCGGCCCACAGCGCCGGCAGCAGCAGATGCCGCCGCGCGCGGAGCGCGTCGCCGCCGGAGGAGACGTGCCCCTCGAGCGCCGGGTTGCGCGCTCCGCCCTCCCATCCCGAGGCCGGCGCGCCGAGGACCGAATCGACGGCAAACCGCTCCTCGGCCGCCGCCGCCGCGCCGGGGATCAGGTGCAGATCCACGCCGACAACTCTATCCGGGGTCGGGCCCTGGAGTCGCCGCCTCGAATCCCCGGGGAAACCGCGACCCTCTCGGGCGGCTCCGCCGCGCCGCGCGGACTATTGCGGGGCCTTCTCGCCTTTGACCGCCGCCTTGGCCTTCTCGCGCTCCGCCATCTCTTCCACGACCATCTGGTAGGCCAGGTAGTACTTGTAGATGTTGCTGACGTACGTCACCGTCTCGCGCCCGATCTTCTCGGCGGCCACCACCTCGACGTTGTTGAACCAGACGTTCGGGTTCAAGCCTCGCTGCGCGGCCGTCTTGCGCAGCTGCGCGATCCGGCCCGGCCCCGCGTTGTAGGCGGCGAACGTGAAGAGGCCCTTGTTGAGCGCGTCCATCGGCTCTTTTCCGTAGTACTGGGTCATCATGAAGCGCACGTACTTGACGCCGGCATGGATGTTGGGCTCCATCTGCGTGATGTCGCCGACCTTCATGTCCTTGCCGGTCGCCGGCATGACCTGCATGACGCCGATCGCGCCGACGGAGCTCTTCGCGTTGTGGTCGAGCCGAGACTCCTGGTAGCCCTGCGCGGTGATGAGCAGGTAGTCGAGGTCGTACTTGCCGCAGTACTTCCGGAAGAGCTTGACGACCGCCTCGAACTTGGCCGCTTCCTCCCGGGAGGTCGCGTCCCGGGCGTACCGCGTGCTCTTCAGGTACTTTTGCAGCAGCTGGTTGCGGATGCTCGATCCCTTGGGATAGCGGGCCAGAAAGCGGTTGAGCTCTGCCTTGAGCTTCGGGCTTCGCTTGCGGATCATCCAGCCGGTGTCCGCACCGGTCCGGACCGCGGCGCCGGGGTGAAGAGCGATCTTCGGAAAGACTTGCTTCCAGAAGCCCGCGATCAGGTCGTCGGCGATGGTGGCCTTGACCAGCCCCGCGTTGACCATCTCGAGGATGTCCTCGGTCTCGAAGACCTCCGGCGCCGGGCGCACCCGGGCCGGGGGCTTGCCTGCCTTCGCGAGCTCGGCGTTGAGCCGTTCGACGCTCTGGTAGGAGCTCGAAGACCGCTTCACGTACAGCTCCCTGCCCGAGAGATCCTCGACGGTCGCAATCGGCGCCGATCCCGGCCCCGTCACGACGATCTCGGAAACGTTCCGGTTGACGGGGTCGGTGAAGTCCACCTGCTCGAGCCGCTCCGGTGTGATCGTCAGGTTGGCGGCCGCGACGTCGCCTCTTCCCTCGAGAAGCGCCGGGAGAAACTCGTCGCGGGAGACCGGCAGGAACACGACGTGCACGCGCACGTTGCCCCTCTTGAGCTCCTTGTTGAGATCGTCTTCGAAGAGGCGGAACGCGTCGACCATCAGGCCGCGCGGCGTTCCGCGATCGACGAAGTAGTGGGTCTTCGAGTAGGGCACGAGCACCCGGATGCGCCGCCGCTTGATCATTCCGTCGAGGTCGCCGGTCCAGGGCTTCGTGGCGAGGCCCTGTCGAACCTCGGTCGCCGAGGACTTCGGGGGCGAGCCGCCGGCGGGCGCCTGGGCGGGGACCGGCAGCGAGGGAAGAAAGACACCGAGGACCGCGGTTGCCACAAGCATCGCAGACTTCATGTCTCTCGAAGTCTATTACTCAAACATTTCCCGCGTTCCGCTCGCGTGCTAGGCTTCGGGCCCCTCGGAGGTCGTGATGGACCGCGAGACTGCAGAAGACATCAAGCAGCAC
>JBOGJK010000174.1:0-4344 GCA_050745345.1 Thermoanaerobaculia bacterium | reverse complement strand
GGGTACGACCGGCCGGAGTATTCCTGTCAGTCGACCGGCGGCACCGACGACTTCGAGTCGAAGTTCTCGTTGACCCCCTTGATCTTCGGCACGCTCAAGGCGACCCTCTACGCGCTTCTCTTCGCGATTCCCGTCGCGCTCGGCGCGGCCCTCTACGCCGCGGTCTTCGCCCACCCTTCGGTGCGCCGCCTCGTCAAGCCTGTGGTCGAGATCATGGCCGCGCTCCCTTCGGTCGTCATCGGCTTCCTAGCCGGCCTGTGGCTCGCCCCGCTCGTGGAGCGCACGACCGTCGGGACGCTCCTGCTGCTCCCGGTCGTCCCGCTCGTCGTGGTCGCGGCGGCGCTCGGCTTCCAGGCTTTTCCGCGCGCCGTGCGCACGCGGTTCGGCCGCCTGCGCGAGATGCTCCTGCTCGTCGTCGTCGTGATCGCCGCGGCGTATCTGGCCTATCGGATCGGGCCCTGGTTCGAGCGGATGGCCTTCGGCGGCGACTTCAAGAACTGGCTCTTCCAGAGCTGGCAGCTGCGATACGACCCGCGCAACTCGATCGTGATCGGGTTCGCGATGGGCTTCGCCGTCATTCCGATCATCTTCACGATCAGCGAGGACGCCTTCTCCAACGTCCCGGCGCATCTGTCGGCCGCGAGCCTCGCCCTGGGGGCCTCGCGCTGGCAGACGGCGACGAGGGTCGTCGTCCCGACCGCCTCGGCCGGGGTCTTCTCGGCGGTCATGATCGGCTTCGGCCGAGCGGTGGGGGAGACGATGATCGTGCTCATGGCGACCGGCAACACGCCCATCATGGAGTGGTCCATCTTCAACGGCATGCGCACGCTCTCGGCCAACATCGCGGTCGAGATCCCGGAGGCGCCCCTGGGCGGGACGCTCTATCGAGTGCTCTTCTTCGCGGCGGCGATCCTCTTCGTCATGACCTTCTTCGTGAACACGCTCGCGGAGATCGTGCGGCAGCGCCTCCGCAAGAAGTACGAGGTCATCTGATGGCGTTCTCGACCGAGAGGGCGCAGGGGGAGTCGGGAGCCGTCTTCATCTGGATGACCGGAGCGGCGCTCGCCGCATCCCTGGTGATGATCGTGGGCATCGTGCTGCTCGTGGCGAGCCGCGGCCTCGTGGTGTTCTGGCCGCGGCCGCTCGCCCTGCTGACTCTCGAGGACGGAAAGAAATACGTCGTCGAGGAGCTCTCGCGCGAGAGGATGCCCGCAACGCCGGAAGACCCGACTCCCGGCGAGCGGGTTCAGGTCCGGCTCGCCAACCGGGATCTCTACGGTCTCGACTTCCGTTGGATTCCTCAGGCCGACATCGTCTCGCGCACGCTTCCGCCGGACGCCGTTCTAGTCGAGCGGCAGGAGTACGGCCCCTTCCAGGGCTTCCTCGTCCGGATCGAGCAGGAGGGGCAGCCGACGGTCGGTCCCTCCGACCCGGCGCGCTTCGAGCGGCTGGAGGCCCTCCAGAAGACGGCGCGCGCGCGCGCGAAGAGGATCCGGCGGATCGAGCAGCGGGGAATCGGCGGTGTCAACTTCCAGATGGAGCGCAGGAGGCTGGCCGTCAGGGAGCTCGAGCGGGAGGACCCGAAGAAGGGGCTGTCCACGCGTGCCAGGGTCTCCGCGCTCGAGAAGGAGATCGGACAGCTCCAGGAGCAGTACGACCGGCTTCGGGCGAGCGCGGACGCGCTGATGGCCGAGAACGAGAAGGACAAAGTGACCTTCGCGGACGCCAACGGCGTCGAGAAGACGATCCCGGTCTCGGCGGTCGTCCGGTTCTTCCGGCCCAACCGCCTCTCCTTACCGCAGAAGGTCGGCGTCTACCTCTCGCGGCTCTGGGAGTTCGTAGCGGGCGAGCCCCGGGAGTCCAACACCGAGGGAGGGGTCTTTCCGGCCATCTTCGGAACGGTCATGATGGTGATCCTGATGAGCGCGGCGGTCATGCCCTTCGGCGTCATCGCGGCCCTCTACCTGCGGGAGTACGCCCGGCAGGGGCCGCTCGTGCGTGCGGTCCGCATCGCGGTCAACAACCTGGCGGGGGTCCCTTCGATCGTCTTCGGCGTCTTCGGGCTGGGCTTCTTCGTCTACCTGACGGGAGGCGCCATCGACCGGTTCTTCTACACGGCGCGGCTGCCCGACCCGACGTTCAAGACGGGTGGGATTCTGTGGGCCTCCCTGACGCTCGCGCTGCTGACCGTGCCGGTCGTCATCGTCGCGACGGAGGAGTCGCTGGCCGCCGTGCCGCGCGGCGCGCGCGAGGGCTCCTACGCGCTCGGGGCCACCAAGTGGCAGACAATCCGCCGCGTGGTTCTGCCGGCCGCGGCGCCGGGGATCCTGACGGGGCTGATCCTGGCGATGGCACGCGGCGCGGGGGAGGTCGCTCCGCTGATGATCACGGGGGTCGTGAAGCTCGCGCCGGAGCTCCCTTTCGACGGGAACTTCCCCTTCTTCCACCTCGAGCGCAAGTTCATGCACCTGGGCTTCCACATCTACGATGTGGGTTTCCAGTCTCCCAACGTCGAGGCCGCCAAGCCGATGGTCTACATGACGACGCTCCTGCTTCTCGGCGTGGTCGTGGCCCTCAACCTGACGGCGATCCTCATCCGAGAGCGGCTGCGGCGCAGGCTCCGCTCGGCGACGTTCTGACGACAGGGGAAGGCACGGACATGGAAACGTTGACCCCGGCCCTCACGACCCGGCGCCCCGAGACGCCCGCCGCGGGCAAGGTTCCCGGCGTGGCCGACGGCGCCGCCGGGCCGGCGGGCGGGCGGATCGTCATGGACGTACGGAACCTCAGCCTCCACTACGGAAGCAAGCAGGCCCTCTACGACATCTCGCTCGCCTTCCCCGAGAAACAGGTCACGGCCCTGATCGGGCCCTCCGGTTGCGGCAAGTCGACGCTGCTGCGCTGCCTGAACCGGATGAACGACATCATCGACGACGTCCGCATCGAGGGGAAGGTCCTCTTCGACGACGAGGACATCTACGCTCCGAAGGTGGACGTGACGGAGCTGCGCAAGCGTTTCGGCATGGTGTTCCAGAAGTCGAACCCGTTTCCGAAGTCGATCTACGAGAACGTCGTCTACGGGCTCCGGATCCAGGGAGTGCGCAACAAGGCGGTGCTCGACGAAGGCTGCGAGACGTCGTTGAAGAGCGCCGCGCTCTGGGACGAGGTGAAGGACCGGCTGCAGGAGAGCGGCCTGTCCCTCTCGGGCGGCCAGATGCAGCGGCTCTGCATCGCGCGGGCCATCGCGGTCAAGCCCGAAGTCGTCCTCATGGACGAGCCGTGCTCGGCCCTGGACCCGATCGCAACCTCCAAGATCGAGGAGCTGATCTACGATCTGAAGGAGCGGTTCACGATCATCATCGTGACCCACAACATGCAGCAGGCGGCGCGCGTCTCCAACCTCACCGCCTTCTTCATGCTGGGGAGGATGGTCGAGTACGACCGAACCGACAAGATCTTCACCAACCCGGGGCAGAAGATCACCGAGGATTACATCACCGGGCGCTTCGGTTAGGAGAGAGCCATCACGATGAAGACTTCGACGACCCCGCGCGGACGCGGCGCGACGCCTCAGACCAGCCAGGAAGCCACAGGGATGAAGCGCATCGCCCTGATCGAGGACGACGCCGACATCGCCTACACGATCCGCCTGAACCTCCGCAAGGAGAAGCGCTATCAGGTGGAGCACTACGTCTCGGGGATCGCAGCGCTGGCGGCCCTGCAGGAGAAGCCCTTCGACCTCGTGATCCTGGACCTGAACCTGCCGGACATCGACGGGCTCGCGCTCTGCCGGGAGCTGCGGCGCGCGGACGAGACGCGCCGCGTGCCCATCATCATGCTGACGGCGCGCGTCGAGGAGCGCGACAAGCTGCTCGGCTTCGAGATCGGCGCCGACGACTACATCACCAAGCCGTTCTCGATGCGCGAGCTGCTCGCGCGCGTGAACGCCCACCTCCGGCGGGTCGCCTCCTACGAGACCTCCGAGGAGGAGGTCTTCGACGACGGCGACCTGCACGTCGACCGGGCCCGCTTCGAGGTCCGGCTGAAGGGGGAGCGCGTCCACCTCACGAAGAAGGAATTCGACCTGCTGTGGCTCCTGATCCGAAACCGTTCCCGGGTCGTCACGCGCGACGCCATCCTGGCGCGCCTCTGGGACTACGACGCGGACGTCGAGACACGCACCGTGGACGTCCACATCCGGGCGCTGCGGCGCAAGCTCGGCGAGGAGCGGATCGAGACCGTCGTCGGCCTCGGGTACCGCTACCGCGAGATCGCCCCGAAATAGGCTCGACTGATGTTCCTCGCCCGGCCTGACTGTCGACTGTCGACTGTCGACTGTCGACT
>JBOGJK010000173.1:0-2733 GCA_050745345.1 Thermoanaerobaculia bacterium | reverse complement strand
CCGTGAGACTTCCCCGCGGCGCCGGCGGTGCCATCGCCTTGGCGAGCCCGAAGTCGAGTAGCTTCACACCCGACTTCGTCAGCATCACGTTGGAAGGCTTCAGATCCCGGTGCACAATCCCCTGACGGTGCGCCTTGTCCAGCGCGTCGGCGATCTCGACACCGTAGCGAAGCGTCTGCTCCACTGGGAGCGGCCCTTTGGCGAGCCGGCCCGAGAGCGTCTCGCCCTCGCGCCCCACGTCGTAGAGCGCGCAGATGTGCGGATGCGAGAGCTGCGAGATCGTCTTCGCCTCCCGCTCGAAGCGCTGGCGAACCTCCGGAGACGCCGAGAGATGCTGCGGAAGGACCTTGACCGCCACCGTCCGCTCAAGACGCGTGTCCCGCGCGCTGTACACCTCCCCCATCCCGCCCGCTCCGAGAAGCGACAGGATCTCGTAGGGACCCAGACGGGCACCGGTCTGGAGGCTCATGTAAGAAGGCGCGATTCCGCCGGCGGCTTCATCGACTCCCCTCCGCCCGTCGCCAGTTCATGACCACGCGGAAGATGCCCGTGTCGATTTCCCGGGTCGGCACGATGATCAAAAACCTCTGTCCGTCGGCCGTCATGGCGTACTGCTGGCCGTATGAAAAGAGACGCATCGAGGTCTGAAAGAGCGCCGTCGGGGGCCCGACGGAAAAGCCGGCTGCAGCCGTCACGGGCGCCGCCATCAGCGTCCCATCGAGCGAGACATAGACAATTTCTCGGCCGTCCCGACTCCAACGCGGCTGCTGGCCACCGGCGGCCGACACCCGCCACTTCTCCTCCGTGACCGGAAAGCGGCGAACGTAGATCTCGAACTGCCCCGACTCGTTGGACAAGTAGGCAAACCATCGGCCGTCCGGCGCGAAACGCGGAAGCCGCTCGTCGGCTTCGGTCGTCAGGACCTCGACGGCCTTTCTCTCGCCCGAAAGCGGCAGCAGCCAGATGTCTCCGGCCTGTAGCGACCGAGTGAAGAGGAGCCAGCGACCGTCGGGCGAGACATCGGTCGGGGTCGGAAAGTTCGAGGAAGCGAAGAGGGTCTCTTCCTTCTCGCCACCGCGAAACGGCGTTCGCCGGATCTCCAGGTTCTTTTCGGCGAACCGATAGAGGATCGAGCCACCATCGGGCGTCCACATGGGGTAGTTTGCCTCGCCCCGGGCCTTGGTAAAGGGCGAAAGGAGATCGCGCGCGAGGTCGAGGACCCAGATCCGGGCGACATCGGTCTCGGCCTCCCGACGCGAGAAGGACACCGTACGACCATCCGGCGACAGAGAGACAGCGGTCAAGTCCCCCTTCGGCCCGACGGCTCCCCGGGGTGTCCCGAGGCGATCGAACCAGGCCAATTGCTTCTCCGCGCCTCCCGGGCGAAAAACGACGACGCCGGACTCCGACGCCGCGAAGATGTGGAGGAAGGCGGCGTAGTCCGCGCGCGCGACGGGCCGCGCGACCGCCTCCGGGTCTCCGACGGCCGCTTCCTTCGAGAGGTCAACCCGCTGAGTGAACAAGGTCTCACCGCGCACGAAGAGCAAGGAGTCGGGCGCGACGAAGAAGGCCCCGGAAACGGCCCGCTGCAGGAGCCGCGGGCGCGGTGAATCGAGCGACCCGAGGTAGACCCCCGTCGTCTCCGGGATCTCGGTCTTGACGAAGAAGATGAACCGCCGGCCGTCCGGCAGAAACTGGGGCCAGCGGTGCAGGACCTCGCCGCGGGAGGCCTCCACCGCCGTGACCAGCGCGGGCTTGCCTCCCGACGCCGGAACGCGATAGAGGCTGCCGACCGATTTCGCCGCGAACAGGATCACGCCCTCGCGGTTCCAGGTTCCTCCGCGGCCGAGCTCGGCGTTGCACAGGACCTGGACCGACCCCGAACCGAGATCGATCGTCTTCAACTTCCCGAACTGAAAGAAGCCGAGCGAGCGTCCGTCCGCGGACCAGAAGGGGAGTTCCGCTCCATCCGTGCCCGGGAGGGAACGGACCTCGTCGGAGCCCATCTCGCGCAAGCGAATGAGCGCCTTGCCGTCGGCCACACCGACGAAGGCGAGATTGCGGCCGTCTGCCGAGACCGAAAGGAAATCCGTGAGGCTCGTGTGAGGAGGGACGATCGAGAACTCCAGCCGACCCGACAAGGCCGGGCCCGAACGCCCGACGCGAAGGGCCAGACCCGCGGCGAGCAGCAGCGACAAGGCAGCCCAGGCGAGTCGCTCGCGATTGCGCCGACGAACCGTCGTCGGCGCGGCGACCCCCGCCTGCGAGCCCTCGCCGATCCACTTCAACTCGCTTCCGAGATCCGCGGCGCTCTGCCAGCGATCCTCGGGATCCTTGGCAAGACACTTGCGCACGACCCGGTCGAGCGCTGGCGGCGTCATCGGCGCGACCGTCGAAACGGGGGTCGGGTCCTCCTTCATGATCGCCGAGATCAAGGACGCCTGGCTCGTCCCGGAGAACGCCTTCCTCCCCGTCGCCATCTCGTAGACCACGGCGCCGAAGGCGAAGATGTCGGTGCGGGCGTCGGCTTCCTTGCCCTCCAGCTGCTCGGGCGCCATGTACTGGAACGTCCCGAGGATCGTCCCGGCTTCCGTCAGGTTCTGGGCCGTCCCCGCCATCGTCGGAAGCGACGTCGCGCCCGACTGCGCCGCCATGGGCGCGATCGCCTTCGCCAGCCCGAAGTCCAGAAGCTTCACGCCCGACTTGGTGATCATCACGTTGCCGGGTTTGAGA
>JBOGJK010000172.1:0-8560 GCA_050745345.1 Thermoanaerobaculia bacterium | reverse complement strand
TGCCGCGGCAGCACGGCGCCGCCTTCGGCCTGCGTGGCGGGAGTCGCCACCGGTATCGCCGGGGCCGCGGGCGGAGTCGTCGCGAAGGAGACACGAATCTGTCTCGATCGCTCCGGCCTGCCAGCGATCGCGTAGCCGAGGATGACGGCGACGATCGCGGCCGTGAAGGCTCCGGCCCACTTCAGGTCGATGCCGAACACGACGCCGAAGGGGCGCCGCCGGGGGGTGGCCGTCTCGAGCCGGCGCAGGATCCGCGCCGCGAGGTCGGAGGCAGGGGGCGGAGTACCTGCCGTCCGATAGGAGGCGAGCGCCTCCTCGAACTCGGCCGCCGCCCGTCGGCACTCCGCGCAGTGGGCGCGGTGGGACTCGAAATGCGCGCGGTCGGCGGCCGAAAGCTCTCCGTCGTGGAGCCGGGAGAGAAAGTCGAGCGAGCGAGCCGGGTGGGCGGCGCGGCTCACGGCGTCCCCTTGCCGCCCCGAACCATCGGCAGCAGGATCGAGCGCAGCTGCCCCCGGCCGCGCGCGATGCGGGACTTGACCGTCCCGACCGGGAGGGCGAGCGACAGCGCGATTTCCTCGTAGCTCCACTCCTCCAGGTCACGCAGAACGACGGGCATTCGAAACTCCGCGGGGATGCGTTTCAAGGCCTCGGCCACGAAGCGCCGCGACTCGCCGGCCCGTGCATTCTCCTCCGGATCGGCGGACTGCGAGGAGCTCTCGCCGCGGTCGGGATCGGCCGGTGAGAAGATCCGGCGGAAACGCCCCAGGGCGCGATACCGGTTCTTCACGGCGTTGTCGGCGATCGAGGCGAGCCAGGCGCGCGGGGGCGCCTCCCCCCGGAACCGCGCCAGACCCCGGTAGGCCTTCAGAAAGACCTCCTGCGTCAGATCCTCGGCCTCCTGCTCGCCGACCGAACGCGCCATCCAGCGGTGGACGGCGGGCGTGTGGCGGCGAACGAACTGGCCGAAGGCAGCCCCATCCCCCTCGCGGGCGCGGGCCATCAGCTCCTCGTCGGAGAGCCCTTCCGGGGTCGTGGGAGACGGCCGCGGTTCGTCGAGCGACACGGAGATCGTCCGCAACAGTGTAAGGGACACCGGCGGTTGGGGGCGGGTTCCGGCGCTAAGCTTGCGCCCATGAGCCGGGTCGGACAGCCGGACCCGCCGAGGGAGGGGGAGCGCCACGTCCTCGCCCTGGACGGGGGCGGCGTACGGGGCATCGTCACGCTCCGGATGCTGGAGGCCTTCGAGGAGCGGTTCGGGATGCCGGCCTGCGAGTTCTTCGATTTCTTTGCCGGCACGAGCACCGGCGCGATCATCGCGGCTCTGCTCGCCTTCCGGCGCCTGGCGGCGCGGGAGATCCTCGATCTTTACCGCGAGCTCGTCGGCCGCGTCTTCGAATGGAGCCTCTCGAGCTCGCGGATCGGCCGTCTCTTCTCCCGGATGATGTATTCGCGGGAGTTCGCGGAGGGCAAGCTCGCGGAGGCCTTCGGAGACACGACGTTGGGGGAGCTGCCCGCCGGCCCGCGCGGCCCGCGCGCGATTCTGCTCACCACGCACGACCTCGTCCGCAACGAGGAGCTCTTCCTTTCCAACTTCCCCTTGAAAGGCGGAAACCCCAACTTCGGCCCGACCTGGAAGGTGCGCGATGCGGTCGCGGCGAGCGCCCTCTCGGCCCCCTGGTACTTCGGCCCCTGGGAGGGCCGGTTCACGGACGGCGGACTGACCGTGTTCAACACGCCGGCGCGCCAGGCGGCGATCGAGGCGCTCGATTACTGCGCGCGGCCGGAGTGCCGCCAGGGACAAACCGTGGTCTGGAGCTTTGGCTCGGGCGCCTTCGAGACGGAGTTTCGCCGCGGGGAGGCCGACCGCTGGTTCCCCTGGAGCTGGGCGGCGCGCCTCTTCCGCGACGTCCAGAGCGACGCGGAGTCAGACCAGGTCTTCGGTGCCGAGCGCATGGCCCGGCGGGGAGAGATCGAGTTTCGCCGCTACCAGGTGACAATCGGTAAGTCGACACTTACCGATCTCGGCTACGGCGGCGAGGTCCCGAGCCTTCCGATCGAGCTCGACCGGTCCGACGCGCGCGATTTCCTGGACGAAGTGGGGCGACTCTTCGCCGCCCGCGTCGACTGGTCCGACCCTCACGGATTCCGGCTGAGCGCGCCGGTCCCGGACCCGTTCCAGGATCCGCAGCTCTGGCGCTCGAGGGAGAAGCCGCCTCAGCGGACCCCGAAGCCCCCGAGCGCGCGCCTGGCCTGAGGCGGGACGCCGCGGGCCGGCAACGGGCGGGACGATACCGGCAGCATCCGACGGCGATGCGGAGCCCTGGAGCGTTCGGCACCGGGATCGGAGTTCGTGATGTCGACGCGAGGCGGATCTTCCTACTTGCTCGCGGCCGCCACCAGATCGGCGGCAGTCACCGGCCCGATCGCGAATGTGTCGGTGTGCCAGGCGACGAAGGTGCGGAACTCGAGGCCCCCCGCGAAGCCCGTCTTCCGGCCGTGCTTCTTGGCGACCTCGTCCACCTTGGCCTGCTGCTCCGTGCTCAAGTCGGGAACGATTCCCAGGTAGTCCCAGCTGTCGCCGTCGGTGTGGGAGTAGAGCTGGGCGGCGGGCACTCCGGCCTCCTTGTCGATCGCGTCGTTTTCGGCCATCCACTTCAAGAACTCTAGTTGCTTGCCGGCCGTAATGCGATAGAGCGAGACTCGCGCGCGCGGCGGCGTCTTCATCTCTTGCTTGGCCATCTGGGCGCGCGCGGCAGGAGCGGCGAAAAAGACGAGAGCGAGGAGCGCCAGCGGCGTCAGGCGGAACCAGCGGTTCATGAAGTCCTCCTTGGGTGAACGTCACCCACGTCGCCACAAGAGAACTGCCAAGCCTGCGGGTCACACGCCTGCCGCAATTGGCCTGCAGCCGTCTCGGGGCGAGAAATCTGATCTGACTGTATTGCCTCTCGCCGGGCAACGTCAAACCGGCGGCCGAGAACTCACAAGGCTTGACCCCCGACTATGCCAGCCCCTTCGAAAGAGCCTCTTCCATCTTTTCGCAGAAGAGGTCGATCTCGTCGGGGGTCGTGTAGACATTGGGCGTGATGCGCAAGCCGTTGAACTCCGGGTGCACGATCGGGGTCGTCATGATGCGGTGCTTCTCCCAGAGGAAGGCCTGGAGCTTCTCGGTGTCGAGCCCCTCGACGTGCACGAGGCCGATGCCGCAGGAGTCGGTGTCGTTCAACGGGGTCAGGACCTTCACCCGTGGGTCGGTCTTCTCGAGCCGCTTGCCCCAGCGGTCTCGCAGCCAGCGCAGGCGCGCGGCCTTCCTCTCCGAGCCGATGCCGCGGTGGAAGGCGAGGGCCACCGCGATCGCGTTGTGGTTGGCCGCCGGGTGGGTGCCGATCTCCTCGTACTTGCGCACGTTCTCGTCCATCGCGGCGGGAGCGGCCATCAGCGGCCAGATCTTCTTCTGCTTCTCCTTGTGCACGTAGAGAAAGCCCGTCCCGATCGGCGCGAAGAGCCACTTGTGGAGACTCGTGCCGTAGTAGTCGCACTCGAGGTCGTCCCTCTTGAACGGGAAGTGGGCGAAGGCGTGCGCGCCGTCCACGAAGACTTCGATGCCGCGCTCGCGGGCCATCCGGACGATATCGCGCACCGGCAGGATCTGGCCCGTGAGATTCGTGATGTGGGTCACCTCGATGACGCGGGTGCGGGGGGTGATCGCGCGGCGGAAGCGCTCGACAACGTCGGCGGCGGAGGGGGGCGGGACCGGGAAGGAGATCTGCTTGACGACGAGGCCATCGCGCCGCGCCCGCTGCTCCCAGGTCGTGATCATGCGGGGGTAGTTCTGGTTGGTGAGGATCACCTCGTCCCCGGGCTCGAGATCGATTCCCAGAGTCAGCGTCTCCATCGCCTCCGAGGCGTTGCGCGTGATGGCCATCTCCTCCGGGTCGCAGCCGAACTCCGAGGCGAGCTCCCGCCGCACCGACTCGATGCGCGGCTCGAGCACGTTCCACATGTGGTGGACGGGGATCTCGTTGGAGACGCGCAGGTCCCGGATCATCGCGTCGAGCACGTGCGTCGGCGCGGGGCTGCAGCCGCCGTTGTTCAGGTTCACGAGCGTGCGGTCGGTGTCGAAGGCCCGCGCGATCTGGGACCAGTAGGTCTCGTCGCCCGCCAGCTCCGCCGGCGTCTTCTGGGCGGCCGAGCGAGTCGCGGCCGCCAGAGCCGCTCCGGCGTCGGCGCGGAAGACGGGCAGGATCGCGGCCGAGAGACCTGCCCCCAATCCCGTGAACAGGGCACGTCGGTCGAGCGGCATGGGCCCTCCTTTCGGAGCGTTTATCGGGATTCTAGTCCCGCCGGGCCGGCGTCTCGTCCCTCCCGGTGATCAGGCGCGCCCCACGCTGCCAGCTCACGTACGCCCAGGCCCATTCGAAGAAGACGAGAACCCGGCTTCGAAAGTCCACGAGCTTCATGATGTGCACGAAGCACCAGAAGAGCCAGGCGGGGTAGCCCGAGAAGCTGATCCAGCCGAGGTCCGCGACCGCCGCCGATCGGCCGAGGACCGCGAGGTTGCCCAGGTCGCGATAGACGAAGGGCAGTGGGCCTCTCCCCTGGATGGCCCGCAGGATGTTCTTCGCGGCGTGGCGGCCTTGCTGGATCGCGGCCGGGGCCACGCCCGGTAGAGGCTTTCCGGTCTGGTGAAGGAAGGCCGCCAGGTCGCCGATCACGAAGATCTCGGGGTGGCCAGGGATCGAGAGATCGCTCTCGACCACGACGCGGCCGGCCCGGTCGAGCGGGGCGCCGAGAGACCGCGCGAGCGGCGAGGCCGTCACGCCGGCGGTCCAGAGGACCGTCTCCGAGGCCACGCGCTCGCCCCCGACCTCCACATACCCCGGCCCCACGTCCGTGACCGCGGCGTTCGTGCGGACCTCGACGCCGAGCTTCGAGAGCTGGGCCCGGGCCCTTCGGGAGAGCTCCTCGGGGTAGGAGGGAAGAACCCTCTGCCCCGCTTCGGCGAGGAGGATCCGCGCCTCCCGCGGATCGATCGCCTGGAAATCGGAGACGAGCACGTGCCGGGAGATCTCGGCGATTGCCCCGGCGAGCTCCGCTCCCGTCGGGCCGCCCCCGACGAGGACGAAGGTGAGCAGCGCGCGGCGGCGCCCGGCGTCCCGCTCGCGCTCCGCCTTTTCGAAGGCGAGCAGGATCCGGCTTCGGATCGCGAGCGCGTCCTCCAGGCTCTTCAACCCGGGGGCGTTTAACTCCCAGTCGTCGTGGCCGAAGTACGCGTGGCGCGCCCCAGTCGCCAAGATGAGGAAGTCGTACGGAACCCGGCCGTCGGAGAGCACGACCTCGCGGACGGCCGGGTCCGCGCGCTCGGCCTCGGCCAGCAGAACACGGACGTTCTTCTGGCGCCGCAGGATCGAACGGATCGGGTAGGCGATGTCGCCGGGCGAGAGGGCCGCCGTCGCGACCTGGTAGAGCAGCGGCTGGAAGAGGTGGTGATTCCGCCGGTCGATCACCGTGATGTCGGCCGGCGCCCGGCGCAGCGTCTTGGCGGCCTCGAGGCCGCCGCAACCGGCGCCGACGATGCCGACGCGGGGTTGCGGCGCGGAAGCCGCATTCGAGCTCACGCGCGAAATCTACGCCAGCCGGCGGCCGGCCTGCCGCGCCGGGATAGAATCACGCGCTCCATGGCGACAGGGACGACGGGCAAGCTGCTCTTCCGGAAGGTCGAGAAGGCGATCCAGGCGATCGAAGGGGCCAAAGACCCGTCCGCCACCATCACCCAGACCGCCTGCGCGGTCATCGAGCAGTTCGAGAGCGTGCTCGGCGTGCGCGGCGGGAGGCTCTACGAGCGGCGGGACGGGGGATACGAGCTCGTCCGAACCTTCGGGGGCGTGCCGGCCGTCGCACCGGGCCTCTTCATCCCCGACGCCTACCCGCCGATCCAGCGGGTCGTCGACGAGGGGGTCGCCGTCATGGACCTCTCCGCGCCCGGCGTGGACGCGGAGCTGGAGCGGCGCCTGGGGGCCGAGCGCTTCGCCGCGATCGCCGTCGGGGACGACGAGTACATCCTCTCCTTCTCGGTCGACCCGGCCGCTGCCGAGGAGGACCTGGTCTCCTCGCTCGGGATCCTGCGCCACGCCGTGGACCAGAAGTTGAAGCAGGACCGCTACGTCTCGGCCCTGAAGGAAGCCCGAAACATCCAGATGTCGATCCTGCCCAGGCGGGCGCTGCGCCGGGGAGAGGTCGAGATCGCGGGCTTCACGACGCCGGCGGAGCTGGTGGGTGGGGACTACTTCGACTTCATTCCGGTCTCCGATCGGATTCTCGGGCTGGCGATCGCGGATGCCTCGGGGCACGGCCTTCCGGCGGCGCTGCAGGTGCGGGACGTCTACACGGGCCTGCGAATGGCCGTCGAGCGGGACTTCAAGATCACGCGCACGGTCGAGCGCTTGAACCGCATCATCCACGAGTCGCGATTGACGACGCGCTTCGTCTCGCTCTTCTACGGCGAGATCGAGGACAACGGCAGCCTCATGTACGTCAACGCGGGGCACCCTCATCCCTTGCACTTCCACGGCACGAGCGTGACGCCGCTCGTCCAGACGGGGCTGGTGCTGGGGCCGACCGCCAATGCGGCCTACAGCCGGGGCTACAGGCGCCTGGAGCCAGGGGACGCCCTTCTCCTCTACACCGACGGCATGGTCGAGGCGCACGCCGCCGACGGTGAGGAGTTCGGCGTCGGGAGGCTGATCCGGGCCTTCCTCGACCTGCGGGAACTGCCCTGCGACGATCTGGCGCGCGCGCTGATCAAGATGGTCGCCGAGTACGCCGGGGGCGGAGAGCCCGAGGACGACCGCACCGTCGTCGTCCTGAAGCGCCACGACGGCCCGGCGACCGCTCCCGAGGAGCGCCGCACGACCGGATCTGCCGCCCTGCCCGAGCCGGTCTAGTTTCGACCGCTCGGGGGAGGGCTCGGCGGCCGATTCCGGAAGAATTCCGCGGTGAGCTTCAGGCCCTCCTCGAGCCGAGTCCACGGCGGGAGATCGAAGTCGCTCCGAATGGCCGAGCCGTCCAGCACGCTCCTTTGCTGCTCGCCCTGCGGGGGTGGGGCGTGCGGCGGCGCGGCGGTATAGCCGAATTCCTTCGCCAGAAGCTGGAAGAGTCGGTTGACCGAGGTCTCGATTCCGGTGCCGAGGTTCCAGGTGCCGCTCTTCTCGCTCGCAACGGCCGCCGCGGCGGCGCGCGTCAGGTCCCCGACGAAGACATAGTCGCGCGTCTGCTCCCCAGAGCCGTTGATCTTCAGCGCGCGGTGACCGAGCATCGCCTCCGAGAAGATGGCCACGACTCCCGCCTCCCCGGTCCCGTTCTGTCCCGGGCCGTAGACGTTGGCGTAGCGGAAGACCTGCGTCTGGAAGCCGTGGACGACGCGGTAGTAGTGGAGGTACTTCTCGATCGAGAGCTTGGCGCAGCCGTAGGGGGAGATCGGGTTGGTCGGATGGGACTCGGGGGCGGGGCGCCCCCCTTCCGGCTCGCCGTAGAGCGCGCCGCCGGTCGAGGCGAAGAGGACCTTTCGCGCACCGGAGCGGCGGCACGCCTCGAAGAGTTTCAGGGATCCGAGCACGTTCGCCCGAGCGTCGAAGACGGGGTCCGAGACGCTCGCGCGCAGGTCGATCTGCGCGGCGTGGTGCGAGACAAAGTCGATCTTCTCTTCGCGTAGCAGGGGCTCGAGGTCCGCCTCGGCGATGTCGGCCTGGACGAAGCGGGCCCCGGCCGGCACGTTCTCGCGCCGCCCGGCCGAGAGGTCGTCCACGACGATGACATGGTGGCCGTCGGAGAGATGCTGTTCGGCCATCCGTGAGCCGATGAACCCGGCTCCGCCCGTGACGAGAATGTTCATAGAATCTCCCGATCGGGATCGGTCCATGATAGCCGAACGCGCTCCGGATCCCCGCCTGCGATTCGATCCGCGGGCCTGGGAGCTTCGCGCACCGGACCGCGCCTTCTTCCGGCGGGGCACCGTTGCCGTCGCGCGCGATCTGCTCGGCGCCTGGATCGCGCGGCGATGGCGCGGGCGCTGGTTCGGCGCACGGATCGTGGAGACGGAGGCGTACCTGGGGGCGAAGGACCGCGCCGCGCACTCCTGGGCGGGCCGGCGAACGGCGCGCGTCGAGCCGATGTACGCCGACGGCGGCCACCTCTACGTCTTCTTCGTCTACGGCATGCACCACTGCGCCAACGTCGTGACGCGGCGCAAGGGGATCGCCGAGGCGGTCCTCCTGCGGGCGGCCGAGGGACCGGACGGCGCGCCGGTCGAGCTCCTCTCGGGGCCGGGCCGCCTCTGCGCCGCGCTCGGGATCACCACCCGGGACAGCGGGCGGGATCTGCTCGGGCCAGGGCCGGTGCGGGTCTTCCGGCGGCCGGGGCGCCGCCCGCCGACCGGCGTCTCGGCTCGGATCGGGGTGGCCTACGCGGGCGAGGCGGCCGCCTGGCCGATGCGCTTCTTCGACCGGCGCTCGCCGGCTGTGTTCGGGGTCAACCGTGCACTCTTGTACTCGGGTCACCCAAAAAG
>JBOGJK010000171.1:0-1774 GCA_050745345.1 Thermoanaerobaculia bacterium | reverse complement strand
GTCGTTCGCCGAGCGCGCGAGCGTCGCAGCGATCTCCGCACGCGGGTCGCCAACCGGCACGCTCGGCGCCGCGCAGGCGGCCAGCGCCAGGATACTCCATACGAGTCTCCGCACTCTCTCCCCCTTCGCCCCGAAGTCCGAGGAACGTACTTTCCCGCATGGCCGATGCAACCCCGCGACCACCGGGGAGTCCTTTAGGGCGACCGTCAGGAAGTCCTCTAGGGCGACCGCCAGGGAGTCCTGAAGGCCGTCCGGCTGGGCTGCCCCTCTTGGGCTCCAAGCGGGCACGCAGCGACGGGGGCTTTCTGTGGGAGACCATCGTCAACGGCCCTGTCCGGTCGCGCCGCCTGGGAGTGAGCCTCGGGGTGAATCTCATCCCGCTCGGCTCCAAACTCTGCACGTTCGACTGCCCCTATTGCGAATGCGGCTTCAATACGCACAGGGCCGCCGCCAGCCGCTGGCCCTCGCCTGATGAGGTCGCTCACAGTTTGCGCGGCGCGCTCGAACGGCTGCCGCGCGCGCCCGACTGGATCACGTTCGCCGGGAACGGCGAGCCCACGATGCATCCCCGCTTTCCGGTCGTCGTGGAGCGAGTGCTCGCGGCTCGAAACGACCTCGCCCCGGCCGCGCGAGTCGGGATTCTCTCCAACGGCCTCGCGGCCGGGAAGCCGGCGATCCGCGACGCGCTGCTGCGTCTCGATGCACGAATGATGAAGCTGGATCCCGGCCCGCCCGAGCGTGTGAATGGGCTGCTCTACGACGCGGAGCGGCTCGTGATGGACTACCGCGCCTTGAAGCCCTACACGATTCAGGCGATGGTCGTGCGGGGGACCGACTGGGACGGCGCGAGCGAGACGGGCCTCACGGCGTGGCTCCCGCTCTTGACCGCGGCCGATCCCGACGCGGTGCATCTCTACTCGCTCGACCGTCCGCCCGCGGACCCCCGTCTCCAAAACGTGTCGCGGGAGCGCCTCCTCGAGATGGCCAGCGCCATTCGGGAAGTGCTCCCGCGGTGTGCAGTGGACGTGTTCTAGCGACGACGCTTCCGTCTCGCCTTTGCCTTCGGGCGCCGGGACCGCTTCGCGGGCTTCTTCGACTTGGCCCGCTTCGCCTTCCGGGCCGGCTTCCGCCGGGCCTTCGGTCTGGCGGCTTTCTTTTTCTGCTTCGCCTTCTTCTTCGCGGGCGCCTTCCTCGGTTTCGGCGGCGCCATCTCCTCGTTCTTGAACGGGTTATACGTCATCGGAGCCGGCTCCGGAGCCGCTGCGGGCTCAGGGGGGAACATTGGCTCCATCATCCCGGGGCCGCCCAACCCCGTCATGTCACTGTTCGCGAGCATCTATGTCTCCTCCGCTGGTTGTCTCCGAGGGGGGCCTATAGCTTACCCGGGGAACTTCCCGACGCAAGTGAGTCCATGCGCCTACTGCTCGGTGGTATCGGGCTCCTTCCTACGCTGCTGGGCGCGCAAATCCGTGCCACACCTCCTGTCGTAGCCACTCGAACACCGATCTCGTTGTCGTGGCGGGGCTTCGACATCGACCTGACCGGACCCGCTCGGCCGAACGGCTTTGTCAGCGCGACCGGGCGCCGCTCCGCGTTGATCGGTACGGAGACCGGCAGCTTCGAGGCCTGGGCCTGGCCCCTCAAGCTGCTGCACGGTTTTGAGCTCGCGTTCAAGATCCCTCTCTACGACCAACCGATCCCGGCGCGCGACATCGCGCGCCGCGTCGAGATCTCCCCCGCCGGCGCCACGATCGTCTACAGCCACTCCGCGTTC
>JBOGJK010000170.1:0-6092 GCA_050745345.1 Thermoanaerobaculia bacterium | reverse complement strand
CGATCTCGATCGAGGGGGCGCGGCTCCCGCGGGGCGAGAAGCCCCGGGCGCGCTCGGGGCTCGAGTGGCGCGGCTACGTCCTGAAGCGCCACGCGCCGCGCGGCAAGGCCGTGCGGGCCGCGGCCCTCGCGACGGCACAGGAGTGGGCGGGCGTCGAGAAGAAGGGAGCCCCGCCCTCCGCTCTCGGGCCCGAGGCGGTATACCCCTCGCTGATCGCCGCCTTCGACCTGGGGGAAGCCTCGCGCGAGCACCTGTCGCCCTCCGCCGTCTCCTACGGTTCCGAGGAGCCTTCGACCTCCGCGCGCCTTCCCGGCCCGGCGCGAGACGCCTATGACTTTCTGCTGCGTTTCCGCTTTGGCGCGGGAGAGGCGCTGCCCCCGGCGGACCGGCCGCTCGGGGAGGAGGAGTACGCCGGCCTGCTCGTGTCCGCGGCCCTGCGGCTGTCCGGGCTCGCAGAGGCCTCCGGCCGTTTCCTGTCGCGTGAGGGCTCGAACCTCTGGGTCAAGACCCCGGAGGGGCGCATCGGCCTCCCCGTAGACCCGGAGCTCCCGCTCGCGCGCCGCGTGGGGGACGTGTACCTCGTCTCCGGTTCGCTTGCCCTGCGGGCGGGCGACCGGCTGCGCTGGTGGAAGCGGGGAGGACGGGTCCTCGCCCTCTGGGTGGAGCTGGACGCCGCCGGCCCGAGCTTCGAGCGGGAGTCGGCGTGGACCGAATGGGTGCGCCGCGTCCCGGCGGCGGAGCTCGCGCGCCGGATGACCGGCCGGGTCGCGGGCCGCGTCGTGCGGGAGGTCACGGTCACCCGGCGCAGCCCCGCCGGCCGGGCGATCGAGATCGAGGTGTCGACCGACGTCGGGCAGGCGAGGCTCCAGCGCTTCGACCTGCGCCAGGCGCTGGGGCTTCCCGAAATGCTCTTCACGGTGCAGCGCGTCCGCGGGGCGCAGGGAGAGCCGGAATTCCTCTTTCTGGGGCGCGGCTGGGGGCACGGCGTCGGCCTCTGCCAGAACGGCGCCTACGGCATGGCTCTCGCCGGGAAGACCTACGACGAGATCCTGCGCCACTACTACACCGGAATCGAGATCGTGACGGCCTCCAGCGTGGCGCCCGGTGAGCCGTCGACCCGCTAAGACGTAAACCGTGAACCGGAAACCGTGAACCGAAACGTGCACCTCTTCTCGGTTTCCGGTTTACGGTTCACGGTTCACGAAAATGAGATCGGGCGGACGCGGTAAAATCATCGCGCGATGAGCACCTCCGTTTCCGCGGAACGCGAGACGATCCTCCAGACGCTGCGCGAGTTCTGCGACGCGGAGATCCGGCCGCACGTGCTCGAATGGGACGAGAAGCAGCAGTTCCCGCGCGAAGTCTTCCGGCGTCTGGGAGAGCTCGGCTTCCTCGGGACGATCTTCCCGGAGGAATACGGCGGAGCCGGTCTCTCGACCCAGGACTACGCCTCGATCGTCGAGGAGGTCGCGAGCGTCGACGGGTCGGTGGCCCTGGCTCTGGCGGCGCATACCTCTCTGGGCTCCAGCCACATCTTCCAGTTCGGAAGCGAGGCGCAGAAGCGGCGCTACATGCCGAAGCTCTCCACGGGGGAGTGGCTCGCGGCCTGGGGGCTGACGGAGGCCGAGGCCGGGTCCGACTCGGGTGGAACGAAGACGACGGCGGTTCGGGACGGGGGCTGCTGGCGGCTCAACGGCTCGAAGAACTTCATCACGAATGCTTCGGTCGCGAGCGTGGCGGTGCTGATGGCCGTCACGGACCGCTCGGCGGGGCGCCACGGCATCTCCTCCTTCATCGTGGAGCTGGACAACCCGGGCATCCGCGTGGGCAAGAAGGAGAACAAGCTCGGGATGCGCGCCTCCGACACCTGCACGCTCGTCATGGAGGACTGCCGGATCCCGGCGGAGGGCCTGCTCGGGCGCGAAGGGGACGGCTTCGTCGACTCCATGAAGGTCCTGGATGGCGGACGGATCTCGATCGCGGCGCTGTCCGTCGGCATCGCGCGCGGCGCCTTCGAGGCGGCGCTCAAGTATTCGAAGGAGCGCAGGCAGTTCGGCCGCCCGATCTGCGAGTTCGAGGCGATCCAGTTCTACCTCGCCGAGATGGCGACTGACATCGACGCCGCGCGCCTCTTGACGGAGCGCGCCGCCGCGGCCAAGGACGCCGGCGAGGCCGTGCCGCTTCTCTCGGCGCAGGCCAAGCTCTTCGCCTCGGAGATGGCCGTGCGCGCGACCGACCGCGCGCTGCAGATCCACGGCGGCTACGGCTTCATCAAAGACTTTCCCGTCGAGAAGTTCTACCGGGACGTCAAGCTCTGCACGATCGGCGAGGGGACCAGCGAGATCCAGAAGCTCGTGATCGCCAAGAGCCTCCTGTCGGACAAGGCATGAGGGCCGCCCCGGCCACGGGGCCGGCGGAGATCGTGGAGGGGGTGCTCGCGGGACGCGCCCGCGAGATCGGCCGGGCGATCTCGGCCGTCGAGCGGGAGGGGGGAGCGCCGGAGCTGCTTCGAGCCCTCTTCCCGAAAACGGGCCGGGCCCGTGTCGTCGGCATCACCGGCCCGCCCGGGGTGGGCAAGTCGACGCTCGTCCAGCGCCTCGCGCAGGCGTACCGGGGACGCGGCTCGAGAGTGGCGGTGGTCGCGGTCGACCCTTCCTCCCCCTTCACGGGCGGTGCGATCCTGGGGGACCGCATCCGCATGTCGGAGATCTTCACGGATCCGGGCGTCTTCATCCGCTCGATGGCGACGCGCGGCTTCCTGGGCGGCCTCGCCCGGGCGTCGAGCGACGCCGTGGACGTGCTGGATGCCGCCGGCTTCGACGTCGTGCTCGTCGAGACGGTCGGCGCGGGGCAGGACGAAGTGGACATCGTCAAGGCGGTGGAGACGACCGCCGTCGTCCTCGTGCCGGGGCTGGGAGACGACATCCAGGCGATCAAGGCGGGGATCCTCGAGATCGGCGACGTCTTCCTGATCAACAAGGCGGATCGCGAAGGGGCCGACCGCGCCGCGGCGGAGATCGCGACGATGCTCGACTTCACGCCGGACAAACCGTGGCGGCCGCCCATCGTGCGCACGATCGCGCCGCGCGGGGAGGGGATCCCCGAGGCGATCGAAGCGATCGAGTCGCATGGGGAGTTCCTGCGCGCCTCCGGGGAGGGGTCGCGCCGCCGGACCCGGCGGGTGCGCGCCCGGCTGCTGGCGCTGCTGGAAGAGCGCTTCCGGCGCGCGGTCGAAGCGAGCGCCCCGAAGCCGGAAGGGCTCGAAGAGGCGGCCCGTGAAGTGCTCGCCCGCCGGGAAGACCCTTATGCCGCGGCGGCTCGGCTCTACGGCCGTCTGATGCGCGCATGACGGCGTACCGCATCGACCACATCGGCATCGCGGTGCGCTCGATCGACGAGGTCCTCGGCGTCTATCGCGCCCTGGGACTCGAGGTCGCCCACCGGGAAAAGGTCGCGGCACAGGGCGTCGTGGCGGCTTTCCTGCCGGTCGGGGAGAGCCGGCTGGAGCTGCTCGAGCCGACCTCGGAGGATTCGCCGGTCGGCCGGTTCCTGGGCAAGCGGGGGCCGGGCCTCCACCACATCTGCCTCGCGGTGCCGGATCTGGAGGCCGCGCTCGAGGAGCTCTCCCGGCGGGGCTTCCGGCTCGTCAACCGCGCTCCCGCGCCGGGCGCGGGAGGCAGGCGCGTCGCCTTCCTCCATCCCGAGGCGGGGCAGGGCACGCTGCTGGAGCTTTCCGAGGACCCCGCCATGGTCCGATAATTCTGCCGAGCCCGAGCGCGATGGAAAGAGGCAGCTACGTTCTGGTCCACCTGACCAACCCCCGCGAGAAGTTCTGGGGGCTGTTGAAGGAGGAGAGCCCGGCCGGGATCACCGTGCGCGGGCTCTCGCTGGACGGCTTCGAAGGATGGCTGCGCGAGATCATGCGCAAGGAGCCCCTCTCCGCGCACCCCTCCACGGTCTTCTTCCCGATGCACCGGGTGGAGCGCATCTTCGCAGACGAGACGGCGGGAGAGGTGATCTCCTTCGCCGACCGCTTCCGCCGGCAGGTGGGAGAGGACGCCCGGTACTACCTGACGCCGGTGCCGGACACGGAGACCTGAGTCGCCGCGTGATCGGGTGATCCTGGGAGTGATCGCCCCGGCTCCTGGCCCGCTGCGTTGCGGGCGCGACCTCCTGTCCGCGAAGCTCCCGCGTTTGGCGAACGTCCGCGCCGACGCGCAGGCATGGTGCGCCGGGCGCTCCTGGCCGTGGCGCGCGGCGATCCTCGCCTATCTCGTCTGGGCGGGAGCGCGGCACCTCGCCGATCCGCTCTACGGGAGCCTCTTTGCCGGCATCACGCTCGGCGTCCACGAGCTCGGCCACGTGCTCCTCTCCTTGGCGGGCCGGTTCCTCGGGATCGCCGGCGGCAGCCTCGCGCAGGTCGCGGCCCCGGCCGCAGCGGCGTGGCTGCTCTACCGGCAACGGGACTACTTCGGGGTCGCCGTAGGGGGAGCCTGGGAGGCTTTCTCCCTCTGGAACCTCGCGACCTACATCGGCGACGCGCGGGCCCGGGAGCTGCCGCTGGTGGGGTTCGTGGCCGATCCCGTGCACGACTGGAACTGGCTGCTCGAAAAGCTCGGGGTCCTGACGTGGGACCGAACGCTCGCGTCCCTGACACGGCTGGCGGCGTTCTCGACCTGGGCGGCGTCGATCGTCCTGGGCGGGTGGCTCTGTTGGACGATGGCGAGAGCCGGGAATCGTCAATCGTAAATCGTTAATCGGAAGCCGGGAATCGAGCCGTTCGATTCACGATTCACGAACCGGTCAGCAGCGCAGGTGGTCCGGCTGCCAGTCGCGAACCTTCCGCTTGATGGCGTCGCGGTCTCGGATGTCGTTGGTCAGAACTTCCCGCACGAGCTCCGGCAACTCCGCGTCGCTCGCGAAGCGCAGCGCGATCAGCTGCCCCGGCTTGAGCTCTCCGATGCGGCCCCGCAGGTCTGCCGGCAGGATGTCCTTGAGGCGCAGCCGCATCTCGAGACGGATCACCCGGTCCTGCGCCGTCAGGGCGAAGATCCGCATGTAGAAGAAGATCACGAGCAGGGCGAGCGCCATCACGATTCCCCAGACGCTCTCGAGAGAGAAGGCGCGAACGGCGCGCACGACCGACCAGAGCAGGTTCACGACGAGGACGCCGAAGAGGACGAAGTGATAGAGGGGCACGAACCGCCGGTGGTTCCTGTAATTTTGAGGCGCGTCTTGAGCCATGCAGCCTCCTGGAACAGCGAGTCGGTCGTCGGTCTCCCTGCCGGCTGTCGACTTCCGACTGTCGGCTACAGGATCACGTTCCTTACGAAGTAGTCCCCCACCGCGACGGTCCCGTTGGCGAGCTGCCGCGCCTGCTCCGGGGTCATTTCGAAGGTCCCGGCCGGCTCGTGCGTGGAGGAGGTGAGCACGATCTCGATCGTGGCGTCCTTCCCGCGCTCCGAGAGGTCGCGGATGGCGCGCGCGGCCGCGGACAGGACGTTGAAGACCGCCTCCTCGTTGTTGGTCGTCACGAGCAGGCGCGCCTTCCCGCGGTAGCCGGTCAGACGCCACTGCGGGATGGAAGCGCCGTCGAAGGTGCGGGAGAAGGCGGCCTGCACGAGCGGGTCCACCGGTTGCCACGACCCGGCGTCCGCGGAGCCGGGCGCCGGGGCCGCGGCCGCGCCGGTTGAGTCGCGCTGCTTGCTCTGGCGGGCCAGATCCGAGAGTCGCGGCGCCGGCGTCGGGGGGCCTCCCGGGGCGTTCAGGATCTTCTGCTCCGGCGTGTCGATGGCGATGACGTTGCCGCCGTATTTCCTGTTGTATTCCTCGGTGCCCGGCACGTCCACCTTGTCCAGGTCGATCTGGGTGACCGTGCCGTTCTCCAGCGTGATGATGGCTTTCTTCCCGTTCACCTCGTACTTGATCCGGGCGAAGAGCATCGAGCCATCCTTCAGCTTGATGACGTAACCGAATGCCGCGGCGGCGGAGAGAAACAGCAGCAAGGCGAGTCCCGCGAGACGCCTCATGCGCGTAAGCCTCCGGTCCGACACGGTTCGACAGACGATCGGACCCCTTAGATGATAGCACCC
>JBOGJK010000169.1:0-1894 GCA_050745345.1 Thermoanaerobaculia bacterium | reverse complement strand
GTGAGGGGCTCTCCGCGGCCTCGCCGCCCGAAGGTCTGCGCGAACCGCCTGTAGTCGCAGGCGTTGGGAAGAAGGCGCGCCGGGCTTCGGCCACCTGCGGCCCTTCGGCGGCCGCCTGCTCGATCGCGCGGGCGAACTCGGCGGCCGTCGACGCCGTCCGGACGAGGCCCCGCGCGGCGAGAGGCTCGAGCGAGCGCATCGGTGTGGCGACGACGGGACGGCCCGCCGCGGCGGCCTCGTAGAGCTTGACCGGGTCCACCGCATGGGTCAGCTCGGTCAGGCGGAACGGGATGATCTCGACATCGAACCGCTCGCGCAGCCGCGGCAGCTCCGCATGCGGACTCTCGCCGTGGAAGAGGACGTTGGGAAGGCGCTGCCCGAAGGGGGCGCGGCCTGAGTCGGAGCCTCCGACGACCTCGAAGCGCCACTCCGGGCGCAGCCGCGCGAGCCTCTCGAAGAGGTCGGAATCGAACCAGTCATCCACCGCGCCGACGTAGCCGACCGTGAGGGGCTCTCCGCTCCCTCGCCGCTCGAACGCCCGCGCGAACCGCTTGTAGTCGCAGGCGTTGGGAAGAAGGCGCGCCGCCGTGCCGAGGCGCTCGCGCAGAACGTCGGAGGTCGCGACGACCAGGTCGGCCTCGGAGAGGAGGCGGGTCTCGGCCGCGGCGAGGGCCTCGGGCCGGTTGGCCGAGAAACCGGCGTGGACGTCGAGGCAGTCGTAGACGACCTTCCAGCCGAAGCGCTCCCGCAGGGCCAGGGCGAGCGGGGTCCAGAAGGGGCTCTGCAGAAGGAGCACGGCTTCGTGGAGCTCGTAGGCGTCGCGCGCGCCGGACAGATCCTGGATCGCCGCCTCGAGCGCGCGCCCGTCGAGCCGCCGCTCCCGCAGGTCTTCGCGGGCGATTCCTTCGATCGGCAGCAGCGTCACGCCCGGAGCGACGCCGGCCGCCTCCCGCGGCTCGCCGCGCCCGCGGACGGCGCCGTAGAAGACGCGCTTGCCCCGCCGGGCGAGCGCCTCCGAGAGCTGCTGCGGCCGCTGGCGCCGGTCGGACCAGGCGATCACGGGAAGCAGCAGGATGTCGGGTCTTCCCGGCCGTGCCTCGTTCGGGTCGAACTCGTAGCGCGGCAGGTCCACCGGGGGCTTGCGGATGCCGAGCAGTTTCTCCGGCGCAAGGCGCCGGCGCACCGCCCGTCGCCAGGCGAGGGGCAGAAGCCTCCGCCCGAGGACGTAGAGGCCGCCCCGAATCCCTTTCTCCCACTCGGGTCTCATGCGGTCTTCCGGAGGCGAGCCCGCAGGCTGGCCAGGGCCTGGGCGACCCGCCGGCCGGCCGCCTCTTGCGAGTACAACTCTGCGATTCGCCGGCGGCCGGCCCCGGCGCGCCGGGCCGCCTCGCCGCGGTCCTCGAAGACTCGGCGCAGCAGCTTCGCCGCGTGCTCCTCGTCCGGCTCGGCCCAGCGCGTGCCGCGGTCGTAGTCACGGATGCTCTGGGGCAGCTCCACGTACCGCCACCGCACGGGAAAGCCGGTCCTCTCGTCCAGATAGTCGGTGTTGCCGGAATAGCTCGTCGCCACGACCGGCTTGCCCGCGGCCATCGCCTCGGCGATGGGGAGGCCGAAACCCTCGGCGCGGTGGAGCGAGACGTAGGCGTCGCAGGCCGCAAGCAGCGCCTCCAGGCTCGCTCGCGCGAGCGCTCCCGCGCGCACCTCGACCCGCGCGCCGGCGGCCGCCTCTGCGAGCCGATCGAAGAGTTCCGGCGCCCTGCCGGCGTTGGAGACCTGAAGGATGAGCTTTACCCGAGGATCCGCGCCGAACGCCCGGGCGAAGGCTCGAACGGCTCCCAGAGGGTTCTTCCGCTCGAGGACGCTCGCGGTGTCGAAGATCGAGAGGAAAGTGAAG
>JBOGJK010000168.1:0-2721 GCA_050745345.1 Thermoanaerobaculia bacterium | reverse complement strand
CATCCCAGTAGGCGGGCAACGCCGATTCCGGCAGGACGATCAGCCGCGCCTTCTCGCCGGCCGCCGCGCGGGCCTGCTCGATGACGATCCGGTAGTTCGCCGCGTCGCTCCCCGCAAGCCGCGCTTCCTGGCTCACGTTGGGCTGCAAGAGGGCCACGGAAAAGGGCTCGCGGCCCGGTCCGCTCCAGCTCTCCGGCCGCGCCAGGCGAAGAGCGCCGAAGACTCCGGCGGCAAGCGACAGGGCCGCGGCCCAGAGAAGCGGAGCAGGGCGCCGCCGGAGCGCGGCGGCCGCGAGCAGACTCGAAGCGGCGGCGACCAGCGCCCCGAGGCCGTAAACGCCCCAGACGCTCGCCGTCTGCAGCCAGACGGGATGCCGGTAGAGCGCGTGCGCGGTCAGGTTCCACGGAAACCCGCCGTACACGAAGGAGCGCGCGTGCTCGGCGGCCATCCAGAGAAGCGGAAACACCGCCAGACGCCCGAGCGAGCCTGCCGGCGCCGCGGCGACCGTCCCCCACGCGGCCAGAGCCGGCCACTCGGCGAGGATCGCCGCGAGCAGGAGGAGGCACACGACGCCCATCACCCCGCCCTGCGCCCCGAAGCGCGTGACAACGTGGATGATCCAGGGGATCGAAGCGCACCAGTGCGCGAGGCCGAAGAGGAATCCCGAGAGCAAGGCCCGGCCACGGCTCTGCTCCCGGCAAAGCGCCGCGACCCACGGCACCAGGGAGAGCGGCGCAAGCAGCACCCACTCGAAGGGGGGGAAGGCGAGCGCGAAGAGGAGCCCCGACACCACCCCCGCCGCCGGGGTGCGCCATCGGGAGAGAGGCGACATGGTCCACGGGGTCGGGAGACGGAAGACGGTAGACGGAAGACGAAACTCATGAGTTCCGCCTCTCCCCGTCTCCCGTCTCACGTCCCCCGTCTCACGCGCGCGGCGGCGCGAACTCCTCGGCGCGGTAGGAGGAGCGCACGAAGGGTCCGGCGAACGCGTGGCGGAAGCCGAGACGCTCTCCCGCGAGGCGATACTCCTCGAAGGTTTCCGGTCGCACGTACTCGACGACGGGAAGGCTCTCGCGCGACGGACGCAGGTACTGGCCGATCGTCACGATGTCCACGTGGGATTCCCGCATCCGCCCGAGCAGCTCGAGCACCTCCTCGCGCCTCTCCCCCAGCCCGAGCATGAGGCCCGACTTGGTCGTCAGAAGCGGATCGAGGATCTTGGCGGCCGCGAGCAGACCGAGCGACCGTTGGAGGCTCGCCCCGCGCCGCACGGCCGGGTAGAGACGGGGCACCGTTTCGACGTTGTGGTTGAAGACATCGGGTCTCGCCTCGACCACGACGCGGAGCGAATCGAACCGCCCCTTGAAGTCCGGTGTCAGCACCTCGACCCCCGGCCCCGGCTCGAGCCGCCGCAGCGCCGCGAGGGTGGCGGCAAAGTGCGCGGCGCCCCCGTCCGGCAGGTCGTCCCGATCCACCGAGGTCAGGACGACGTAGGAGAGGCCCATCTGCCGCACGGCCTCGGCGACCCGCGCAGGCTCGAGCGGATCGACGGGCAGCGGCCGGCCCGTCCGGATGTCACAGAAGCCGCAGGCCCGCGTGCAGACGTCCCCCAGCAGCAGGAACGTCGCCGTCCCGCGCGAAAAGCACTCGCCGCGGTTGGGACAGCGCGCCTCCTCGCACACGGTCGAGAGAGACCGGGAGCGCATGAGGCTCTTGACGGCGTGGAGCTGCGAGAGCCGGATTCGCTTCTCCCGAATCCACTCCGGCGCCGGGAGCGGTACCGCCGCGCTCACCCTCCCTCCCGGACGATCCAGGTCTGCCGGATGCGCTCGCGACTTCGGAGCCGATCCGCCATCCGGCCGGCCTCCTCTTCGGACCGGTAGGGCCCCACGCGGACGCGGAAGAGCCTCCCCTTCGGGCCCGCCGCGACGGCGATCTGCGCCCGATATCCGCTCTTCGAGAGGCGGGCGGCCAGAGCGTCGGCCTCCGAGCGAGACGTCAACGAGGCGACCTGGACCCAGACACCGGCGGCGGGCGGCCTCGTCGGGATGGCGGGCGCCGCTGTCGACTCCCGGCCGATGCGGTCCTCGAAGGCCTGGAGAGTCGCCGGAGCCGTGCGCGGGGCAGCCGGCGGCTCTTCGAGCCGACCCGCGCTCTCCGGAGAGGAGCCTTCCTCCGGGGCCGCAACGGCCTCGCCTGCCACCGGGGCCGGAGCCGCCTCGGGGGGCGTTGTGGGCGGTTGCCCGGGGCCGGCCGAGTCGTCGGGCCGCCCCGAAAGTCCCGCCATCAGTCCGAAGAAGAAGGAGAGCCCCAGTACCAGCAGGCAGACGACGAAGAAAACCATCGCCTGCCTCGCCGTGAAGGAGAGCTGGTAGTGCGTCCGGGGCTCGGGCACGACGGGAGTTTAAACGAGACGCGGAAGCGAGACTCTGAAGCGAGACTCTGAAGCGAGGCCGCGCAAGGGCGATCGGGGCGCTTGCCCGGCCCTCCCGCGCGGCCTCGAAGAGAGTTTCAAGGCATCCGGACTTCAGACCGGAAGTGACCCTACTTCCCGATAAAGTTCTTCAGCAGCTCGATCGGCAAGGGGAAGATGATCGTCGAGTTCTTCTCGTTGGCGATCTCGGTCAAGGTCTGCAGATACCGTAGCTGCAGGGTCGCGGGCTGGCGGCCGATGATCTCGGCCGCCTCGGAGAGCTTGTTGGCCGCCTGGAACTCCCCCTC
>JBOGJK010000167.1:0-5725 GCA_050745345.1 Thermoanaerobaculia bacterium | reverse complement strand
TTGCATGCCCGCGCGCTCGACGAGTGGCGCCGCCGCGACCGCCCCCCGGAGGGCGCCCGCTCCGCCGTGCTGCCGCAGTTCCTCTCGCCGTTTCGCTGGCTCGGCCTGACCGAGCATGCGGACTCGGTGCACGTCGCCTTCTTCGACGTCGGCCCCTTCGCGCGCGGAGTGGCCGACCCTCGCCCCCCGGCGCGCCTCGCCGAGGTCCTCCAGAGCCTTTCGGACTTCTACCCGCCTCCCGAGCGGATGAGGGTGCGCCGGTTCCCGAAGCCGCCCTCCTCCGCGGCGCTCGAGGCGGCCCGGGCCCTGCCGGACGTGGAGGCCTACCTCCGCTTCGCGCGCTTCCCGCGCGCGACGGTCCGGCCGGCCTCCGGCGGCGGCACGGTCATCGTGTGGGAGGACTTGCGCTTTCTCCCCTGGTTCGCCGGGCCCTGGGGCGTCGACGGCAATGGGGCCCTGCGGCGCCGGCCGCTGCTCTATCGGGTGCGCCTAGACGCCGCCGGACGGGCGCTCGAGAGCGCCGTCGTGCGCACCCTGAGCCTTCGCTGAAGCGGGGGCGACGGCGGGGGGCGGGACGTACGAGTACTCGGGGGACGGCGTGCGCGTGAGCGCCTCCGAAACCGCCGCGTAGTAGCCGACCTTGACGAGCGAGCGCAGGAAGACGAAGACCTGCTGGGTGGCCACGAGCGGCACGAGCGCGAAGCGCGCCTCGCCTCCCGCCGGCGGATCGAGCAGGATCCAGACGACGTAGAGCCCCGCCGTGACGAGGACGTACCCGAAGAGGACTCCGAGCAGGCGCAGAGGCCTCGCCAGCGCCCCGCCGATTCCCATCAGGAAGCGGGACACGGGGGGCAGATCCGGGCGGGCGACCCAGATCGCGCGGACCGAATCCGCGAGCAGCTTGATCGCCGCCAGCGCCGCGGCGAGCGCCGCCAGGCGCAGGGCCGTCAGCGCCAGCGCCTGCCCCTCGGTCGCGAGCTCCTCGGTCCGCTCCTTCAGCGCGAGGCCCGTTTCGATGTAGATCCAGCGGTAGCACGCGGCCGCGCCGGCGAAGGCCGCCAGCGTGAAGGCGAGGAAGGCGGGAAGCCGCCGCATCCCCTCGCGCCCGAAGGTCACGAGCGAGCTCGAAGGCTCTCGCAGCGCTCCGAGGACGCCGCCGAGGGTGAAGGCGTGCAGAACGATCGCGAGCAGCGCGAGTGAGAAAGCCGCGGCGCCGATGCCGCGCAAGCCGGCGATCGACTCCGACTGGATGCCTTCCCGGGAGAGGGCCTCTTGCGCGGCCTTCGGAAGTGTGCCGAGCAGATCCGGGTGGGTCCTCTGGAACGTCTCCCACCAGCCGTAGTCGGGCACTCCGACCATATGGTCGGCCAGTGTCGCGTGGTCGAGATTCTCGTGCAGGGAGCGGGAGATCGGGAGGATCAGCGCCGCGGCGAGCAGGAGCTGGATCAGCCAGAGCGAGGCGCCCAGGTACGGCTTCGAAAGCGAGAGCCGCAGGCCGCGGCCGAAGCAGGCCAGGGCGCTCGGACGGCTCACCACGCCACCGTCGCGAAATCGAAGAGGTTCTGGAGCCAGAACACGGCCCGCGCCGTCCAGCGGGAGGCGGCGCGCGGATCCCGCTCCGGCCGGCGGCCGTTGTTGGTGCGGTCGGCGTCGAGCAGGATCTTCTCATCGGGATCCGCGACCGCCTCGATCAGGCGCGGGCCTCCATCCACCCGGAACCGCTTCCAGCGCGCCTCGCCGTCCCAGTTCGAGCGCCACGTGCTTCCCCCCTCGAACCGCAGGAGCACCTCGATCGGAAGCGCGAGGTCGCCGCGGCGCGTGACGGTCACGAGGCTGTCGTGCACCCCGGGACGCCGCGGAGACGTCGGCCCGTCGAAGAGCCCGCGCGCCGGCGGTGTGGGGAGGCAGGTCGCCTCCGTGACCGCGTAGTCCACCGTTCCCGAGGAAAAGAGCGCGCGGTCGAAGAGTTGTCGCACGTCGCGCCCCGTGGCTTCCGCAACCGCGGCGACGAAGTCGCGGCCCTTCGGGTGCCGGAAGCGCCAGCGGTCGGCATAGAGGCGCAGGGCCCGGTCCATGGCGGGCGTGCCGACGATCCTCTCGATCGTCGCGAGCGCGAGCGCGGTCTTCGAGTACACGAGGGCTCCGTAGGACTCGCGGTCGAGGTACTTCCAGCTCGGGACACCGAGCGGCCCGTCGGTCGCGTGCCGGAAGTATCGGCGGTTGCTGTCGAGCGGACGGCGCACGTCGATGCCGAGCGGGAAGGGGACGCCGAAGACCGAGAGGTGGGAGCGGTGGTCGCCGTAGGCGGCCTTCAGGACGCGCTCGGTCATGTAGGTGTTGACGCCCTCGTCCAGCCACGGCTCCTCGAACTCGTTGGAAGCGAGCAGGCCGTAGAAGTACTGGTGCCCGGTCTCGTGGACCGTGACCTCCTCCGGGCTCTGCAGCGAGGCGGTCGCGGAAAGCGACGTGCCCGCGGTGATGAGGGTCGGGTACTCCATCCCTCCGGCGCCCCTTGCGCCCCAGGGAGGGTCGACGATGGAGAGCGTCGGATAGGGGTAGGGTCCGAGCACGCGCCCGTAGCCGGAGAGGGCGGTCTTGACCGCCTTGAAGTGGCGATCGGCCTGCGCGAGGTGCTCGGGCTGGAGGTACAGGAGGATCTCGACGTCGGACAGGCCGGGGTCCCGGAAGTGATCGGACCGCGCGCGAAAGTCGGGATCCGCGGCCCAGGCGAAGTCGTGCACGCTCTCCTGCCGGAAGCGGTAGACGACCCGCCCCTCGGGGCCCTCCCGCTCCGAGACGCGCACTCCGGTCGCGGCGACTCTTCCCCGGTAGGTCGCGGGGACGTCGATCGAGACGTCGTAGTCGCCGAAGTCGGCGAAGAACTCGCTGTTGGAGTGGAACTGATGGCAGTTCCAGCCGCTCTCTTCGAAGACGCCGAGCTTGGGGAACCACTGGGCCACGAGGAAGAAGTCCCCCTTGTAGCCCGTCCGGAGCGACACGCGCGGGAGCCTCGAGACGAAGTCCATGGCGACCGAGACGGTCTGCCCCGGCGGGACGGGGCGGGGCAGGTCGAACTCGGCCACGGTGCGGTCGTCCGGGTTGCCGTCGTCGGGAGCGAGAAAGCGCAACCCCGGGAGCAGATCTGCTCCGTCGGAGAGTGTGGCGCGCGTCACTTCGATCGAGCCCCAGGAGTCGGGGATCGTGCGTTGGCCGCGCCGGCCGCGGTGCTCGCGCCAGAAAGTCGAGCGGGTGTTGCGGAAGGCGTTGAGATAAAGATGAAACTGCAGCGTCGCCGCGGGGCGGCTCGTCGTGTTGGTCCAGGTCAGAAGCTGCGACCCGGTAACGGTCTTCTTCTCGGGGTCGAGCCGGCAGGAGATCTCGTAGGAGGCGATCGGGGGAGTCAGCGGCGCGGCGTGGAGAGCGGCGCCGAGTCCGAGCGCCGCCAGAGCGAGCAACGCCCCTCGCGACTTTGCCGGGAGCATTGGCGAGACTGTAGCATGCGGCCCGATGAGCGAGACGGAGACACCGCGCGCGCCGGCCGACGCCGTCCGCCGCGCGCGGAAGCTGCGCAAGGAGCTCTCCCGGCACGAGCGGCTCTACTACGTCGAGAACCGTCCGGAGATTGCCGACGCGGAGTTCGACGCGCTGATGCGGGAGCTCGTCGCGCTCGAGGAGCGCTGGCCGGAGCTCGCGACCGCGGACTCTCCGGCGCGCCGCGTCGGCGGCGAGCCGGCCGAAGGCTTCGCGACAGTCACGCACGGCACACCGATGCTGTCGCTGGAGAACGCCTACTCCTGGGAGGAGGCAGAGGCGTGGCGCGCGCGGCTCTCGCGGGCGCTCGGAGGCGTGGAGCCGGAGGCCTATGTCGTGGAGCCGAAGATCGATGGCCTCTCGGTCTCGCTGCGGTACGAGGGAGGCGTGCTCGCGCGGGGCGCGACCCGCGGCGACGGCGTACGGGGCGAGGACGTCACGGCCAATGTCCGCACGATCCGGTCGATCCCCCTCTCTGTCCCGGAGAGGGGCCCGCTCGAGGTGCGCGGGGAGATCTACTACTCGAAGAGGTCCTTCGAGAAGTTGAACGCCGAGCGGGAGGCGGAAGGCCTGCCGCTCTTCGCCAACCCGCGCAACGCCGCCGCGGGCACCCTGCGGCTGCTCGACTCGCGCGAGGCCGCGCGCCGCAGGCTCGGGGCGTGGCTCTACGGGATCACCGAGGCCCCGCGGCTGCCGCCCACACAGTCCTCCGGCCTCGAACGGCTGGCCGCCTGGGGCTTCCCGGTCAACCCGCACTGGCGGCGTTGCGCCTCCTTCCAGCAGATTCGGGAGTTTCTCGAGGAGTGGTCCGAGAAGCGGCACGGGCTCGACTTCGAGACGGACGGTGTCGTCATCAAGGTGGACGACCGGCGCCTCCAGGAGGAGGCAGGCTCCACCGCGAAGTCGCCGCGCTGGGCCCTGGCCTACAAGTACCCTTCCGAGGAGGCGATGACGGTCGTGCGCGAGATCTCGACGCAGGTGGGGCGCACCGGAACGCTCACGCCCGTGGCGCACTTCGACCCGGTCGCGCTGGCCGGCACGACGGTGCGCCGCGCGACACTCCACAACTACGAGGACCTGGCGCGCAAGGACGTGCGCGTGGGGGACACCGTCGTCGTCGAGAAGGGGGGAGACGTCATCCCCAAGGTCGTGCGCGTGCTGCTCGAGAAGAGGCCGGCCGGCGCCCGGCCGTTCGCGATGCCGGAGCGCTGTCCCGCCTGCGGGGACCCGGTCGTGCGGGAGCCCGGGGAGGTCGCCTGGCGCTGCGTGAACCCGGCATGCCCCGCGGTGGTGCGCGAGGCGCTGCGCCACTTCTGCTCGCGGCGCGCCATGCGGATCGAGGGCCTCGGGGATCGGCTGATCGACCAGCTCGTCACGGAGGGCCTCTTGACCGACGTCGCCTCGATCTACGCCCTCGAGGCGCAGAAACTGACCTCGCTCGAGCGGTGGGGCGAGAAGTCCGCCGCGAACCTGCTCGAAGAGATCGCCGCGAGCCGGGGCAACGACCTGTCGCGCCTCGTCTTCGCCCTCGGCATCCGGCACGTCGGCGAGAAGGCCGCGCGGAGCCTGGCCAGGCGGTTCGGCTCGCTCGACGCGCTCGCGGCGGCCTCGGAGGAGGAGCTTCAGGCCGTCGAGGAGATCGGTCCCAACACCGCAGCCGCCGTGCGGGCGTGGTTCTCCCATCCGCGCCACCGGGAGTTGATCGAGAAGCTGCGCCGGCACGGGTTGAACTTCCTGGAGTCGGACGCGGCCGGCCCGCGCGAGGGCCCGCTCTCGGGGAAGACGGCGGTCCTGACGGGAACTCTTCCCGGGGTGAGCCGGGAGCAGGCGTCGGCGCTTCTGGAGGCGGCCGGCGCGAAGGTCTCCGGCTCCGTCTCGAAGAAGACGGACTACGTGGTCGCGGGCGAGGCCGTCGGCTCGAAGCTCGATCGGGCGCGAGCGCTCGGCGTGCGGGTGGTCACGTGGGCGGAGATGGCCGAACTGATCCACGGTCGGGAGACGGGAGACGGGAAACGGTAGACGAGCCCCACCTCCACCGTCTACCGTCTACCGTCTACCGTCTACCGTCTACCGTCTTCCGTCTTCAGTCTTCGGTCTACCTGATCCTGGTCATTCGTGGTTAAATTCCTGCAGTCGCAATGAGGCTCATTTGGACCTGCGCGCGCGCGTGATCGTCTTATGTCCGACGCTGGAG
>JBOGJK010000166.1:0-7907 GCA_050745345.1 Thermoanaerobaculia bacterium | reverse complement strand
GTCCAGGGCACGCTCGTCGGCGCGGGGTTCTGGTTCGTCGGGCTGCCGTCGCCGATCGTCTTCGGCGCGCTCACCGCGGTGGCTTCCTTCGTCCCGATCGTGGGGACGGCCCTCGTGCTCGCTCCCGCGGTGATCTACCTCGCGACGGCGGGGGTCTGGTGGAAGACGATCGTCCTGCTCGTCTGGGGCGTCGCCGTGGCCGGCTCCGCCGACAACGTGCTCCGGCCGATCCTGATCTCCGGACAGGCGAAGATCGGCACTCTCGCGGCCTTCGTCGGCGCCATCGGCGGGCTGGCCGCGTTCGGCCTCATCGGGCTCTTTCTCGGGCCCGTCCTGGTCGCCCTCGTCATCGCCCTGATCGAGTTCGCCGAGGAGGATTCCGCCAAGCAGAAGGCTCCGAAACCGGCTTGAGGTTCAGCGCGGCCCGCGCCAGTCTCCAACGAAGATGTTGGTCTCGCGCGGCCTGCGGCCGTTGCGGTTGGAGGCGAAGACGAGCTTCGAGCCGTCGGGCGAGAGCATCGGGAAACCGTCGAACTCGGGGGAGAAGGTCACGCGGGCGAGGTTTTTCCCGTCGTCATCGACGATGTAGAGGTCGAACTCGCGGCCGACGGGATCTCCGAGGTTCGAGGAGAAGATGATCCGCCGCCCTCCCGGGAGGAAGAAGGGGGCGAAGTTGGCGGCGCCGTTTTCCGTGACGGCGCGGTCGCCGCTCCCGTCCGCGTTCATGACGCGGATCTCGAGGCTGCCGGGGGCGTAGGCGCGCCGGGAGAGATTCTCCCGATAGCGGGCGAGATCCTTGGGTGAGGAGAGACGGTCGGCGCGGTAGACGATGCGCTTGCCGTCGGCGGAGTAGAAGGGGCCTCCGTCGTAGCCGGGCCTTCGGGTCAGGCGGGTGACGGCGGACCCGTCGGCGTTCATCGCGTAGATCTCGAGGTCGCCGTCGCGCGCGGAGGTGAAGACGATCTTCCGGCCGTCGGGCGAGATGGTCGCCTCTGCGTCGTACTCGGGCGAGGAGAAGAGTGTCCGGATGTCGCTGCCGTCCGACCTTGCGGTGTAGAGGTCGTAGTCGTCGAGCGCCCAGACGTAGCCGCGGGAGCGGTCCGGGCGCGGCGGGCAGACCGGGCCGAGGCGGAAGGTCGAGGCGTAGAGGATCCGCTCGCCCGAGGGGAACCAGTAGGAGCAGGTCGTCTTGCCCCGGCCGTCGGAGACCCGGCGCGGATCGGATCCGTCGGCGTTCATCGTGAAGATCTGGTCGCACGGCAACTCTCCCCGGTCCGACTGGAAGATGAGCTTCCGGCCGTCGGCCGACCAGTACGCTTCGGCGTTCTGCCCGCCGAGGGTGAGCTGGCGCAGGTTGGCCAGGAACTTCTCCTCGCCGGGGAAGAGCAGAGGCGCGGGCGTCAGCGGGGCGGGCGCGGCCGCCTGGCGGAAACCGGCGAGGGCGAGCGCAACGGCCGCCCACAACGCGAGCCAGGCCTTCCTCTTCACCGGCGCGATTCTAATGGCCGCGCCGCGGGCTTCCTTGCATCGGTCCGGGGCGGGCCATAATCTCGCAGGGAGCAGCGTGGACAAGTCGCTGGAAGAGGAGCTGGCGGAGCAGATCCGGGCCGCGATCCGGGAGGCCGCGCCGTCCCGGCACGCCGAGGTGGAGCCCGGCGGCGCGGCGCCCGATCCGCTGCGCAATGCGGAGTCGCACCTGACCCCTTCGATCCCCGAAGGGGCGCGTCTGGCTCGCCTCAAGAAGGCGCTGCTGCGGGGCCTGCGCTTCCTCTGGCGCGACCAGGCCGCATTCAACGCCTTGACACTCGAGGCCTTCCGCCGCCTGCGGCAGGATTGGGACGGAAGGTTTTCGAGCTTTCGGGACCTGACGGAGCGGGAGCTTTCCGAGTCGCGCCGCCGGGCGGCGATCCAGGACGCCC
Organism: Thermoanaerobaculia bacterium; assembly: GCA_050745345.1. GTDB lineage: Bacteria > Acidobacteriota > Thermoanaerobaculia > UBA5066 > Gp7-AA6 > DATBFU01. The sequence goes on along the minus strand of JBOGJK010000166.1, from coordinate 5,988 downwards.
GCTTCGGGCTGATCGAACGAGCCGGCCAGGGCGAGCACTCGCGGTCCGCGGCCGCCTCCGCGACGGCGGCGCCGTTGCCGGCCGCCGTCTACAGCCTCTTCGAGGAGCGGTTCCGAGGGGAGCCCGAGGCGATCGCGCAGAGCCAGCGCTTCTACCTCCCCTTCGTGCGGGAGGTCCCGGGGCCGGTGCTGGACGTCGGATGCGGGCGGGGGGAATTTCTCCGTCTCCTGCGCGAGGAGGGGATCCGGGCCTCCGGCGTCGAGGCGAACCCGATTTCCGTGCGGCTCTGCCGGGAGGCCGGCCTCGAAGTCGAGGAGGGGGACGCGCTGGCGATCCTGGCAGGCAGGCCGAAAGAGAGCCTCGGCGCCGTCGTGGCTTTCCAGGTCGTCGAGCACTGGAGCTCGGACCAGATCTTCTCCTTTCTCACCCGCGCGCGGCGGGCCCTGCGCCCCGGCGGCGTGCTCGTCGCCGAGACGGTCAACACCGACTCGCTCTCGGCGCTGCGGGCCTTCTTTCTCGATCCCACCCACGTGAGGCCCGTGCCCGCCGCGGCGCTCGCCTTCCTGACCGAGGCGGCCGGGTTCGCGCAGGTGCAGGTCGAGTACCGCGGGGAGCTTCCGCCGCAGGAGCGTCTCGCCGAGGCGACCGAGAACGACGCGAAGTTGAATCGCCTCCTCTTCGGCCCGCAGGACTATGCCGTGATCGCGCGGGTGCCGAAAGCGTGAACCGGGAATCGTGAACCGGGAACCGTTAACCGTGAACCGGAGCGCGCCGCATCGAGGCTTCTCTCTTCGGTTGACGGTTCCCGGTTTACGGTTTACGGCCTAAGATGGCTCCTCCTCGCGTGCTCGTTCTTGCAGCCCAGACCCCCTTTTCGCGGGGAGGGGCGGAGAGGCACGTGCAGCGGCTGGTCGAAGAGCTCTCGCGGCGGGGCGTGGAGGCGGACCTGGTCACGCTTCCCCTGATCGAGCGCGAGCGCTTCGATCTGGTGCGAAGCGCTCTGGCCTGGCGGATGCTCGACTTCACGCAAGTTGGGGGACGCGGCGTGGACGCGGTCATCGCCACGCGCTTCCCCAGCTACGCCGCCCGCCACCCGAACAAGATCGTGTGGCTCATCCACCAGTACCGTCAGGCCTACGACCAGTTCGGCACGCCCTTCTCCGACCTGACGGCCTCCCCCGAGGACCGGCGCACCCGCGAGGCGATCGCCGAGATCGACCGCGTGGGACTCTCGGAAGCGCGCCGGATCTTCGCGAACTCCCGCACGGTCGCCGAGCGGCTCCGCCGCTACAACGGGATCGAGAGCGAGCCGCTCTATCACCCGCCGCCTCTTGCGGGGCGCTACCGGTCGGGCCCCTTCGGCGACTACGTCCTGTCGGTCGGGCGGTTCGATCCATGGAAGCGGACCGACCTGCTCGTGCGGGCCCTCGCCTCGGCCCCCTCCGCGCGCCTGACGCTTGTGGGGCGCGGCCCGGACGAGGAGCGCCTGCGTCGCCTCGCCGGCCAGGGCGGTGTCGACGGCCGCATCCGGTGGATCGGCGAGGCGACCGACGAGGAGCTGCTCTCGCTCTACGCCGGCGCGCGCCTGGTCGCCGTCGCCCCCTCGGGGGAGGACCTGGGGTACGTTCCGCTCGAGGCGTTTCTCTCCGGAAAGCCGGTCCTGACGACCGAGGACGCCGGGGGGCCGCTCGAGTTCGTGCGGGACGGGGATACGGGAATCGTCGTGCCGGCGCGACCCGAGGCGATCGGCGCGGCTCTCGAGATCGCCTGGCACAACCCGGAGGCGCTGGCGCGGATGGGAGAAAAGGGAAAGAGGCGCGCGGCCGCGCTCGACTGGGACCGGACGATCCGGACGCTGCTTTCGGCGGCCCGGATCGCGCCGTCATGATCGACCGCGAGACACTCTCCCGGCTCGCCCGCGAGACGGGCGCCCTCCTCGGGGAGCTCGGCGTGCGGCCGTCGGACCGGCAGTGGATCCGCCGCCACGCCGGGTCGGTCGCCAGCCTCGAGGCCGGGGGCAAGCGCCGGCGGGTCCTGGCGGACCTCTTCTACCGGCTGGCCCGCAGGGCGGCGCGCACCGCCAGGTAGCCGGCCAGGATCCCGTCCTCGAAGTTGTAGTCGGGGTGCGCGGCGATCTTCGGGTGGTCGTGCGGCTGCAGCAGGTCGTCGGGCGCAATCCCGGGCTCGATTCGCCGGGCGATCTCGAGCACGCGCGCCCGCTGCCCCTCGATCATCTCCTCGAGCAGCTTCTCGAGCGCCTCGCTCATCCCTTCCGTTCCCTGCTCCTGCCCTGCGTCCCCCAGACCACGACGCGGTTGCGCCCCTTCTCCTTGGCCGCGTAGAGCGCCTTGTCGGCGCGGAACAGGAGCTGCCCGCGCTCGCCCCGCTCGTCGGCCCCGGCGATGCCCGCCGAGACGGTGACCCGAAACGCCCTTCCCTCCCATTCGAACTCCTGCCGCTTGAGCGCCCGCCGGATGCGCTCGGCCACCGCGCTCGCGGCGGAGGCGGTCGACTCGGCGAACAGGACGGCGAACTCCTCGCCGCCGTAGCGGCAGCCCACGTCGCTCGTGCGGATCTCCCGGCGGACGATCTCCCCGAAACGGCGCAGAACGCGGTCGCCCGCCGCGTGGCCCTGAGTGTCGTTGACGCTCTTGAATCGATCCAGGTCGAAGATCGCGACCGACAGCGGCGTGCCGTAACGCTCGCGCCGCGCCCACTCCTCCGCGAGACGGCTCTCGAAATAGCGGCGGGACGCGAGGCCCGAGAGCTCGTCGGTGACCGCGATCCTCCAGTTGCGCGAGGCGTGAAGGGCGGAGGTCAGAGGAGCAAGCAGAGCGCGCAGATCCGCTTTGATGCGGTCGTCCGCGGGAGCGGGGCTGGCCAGGTCCAGGTGCGCCACGAGGCGGTCGCCGGAGTAGAGGGGGAGGCGGAGGCGGCGGGTGGCGGGTCCTCCCGCCAGCAGGTCCCGCGGCGCGAAGGAGAGCCCGGTCTCGGTCGCGGTCAGGTCCTTGAGCTTGGGCGAATCCACGGGCTGGCCGCGGTAGGGGCTCGCGGGATCGCGGCGCGGAAACCGATGCCCTTGCTCCCCGCCGAGCGTCCAGGCCTCCTCGACGCGACCCGAGTCGTCGATCGTGTAGAGATCGAAGCGCGAGATCGGAAGCAGTTGCGAGGCCGCCTCGTAAGCCCGGCGCAGGATCGTGTCCGGATCCGGAGATTCCGCGAGCAGGTGCGTCTCGCGCTCGCGGGCGGAGAGGCGTTCGGAGAGGCGCGCCAGGTGGGCCCGCGCGCGAAACGCGTCGGCCACGGCGGCAGCGGCGGCCACCGCCAGCAGGATCTCCGCCCAGAGAGGGAACACTACCGGGAGTCTACTTTCCAGGCGAAAAGAAATAAGGCCCCCTCGCGGGGGCCTTTTAGGATCTGCTCGTGGCGAGCTACTGGCTCGGCGTCACCGTCGACTCGGTGGCGGTGGTCTCCGTCGTCGTGGTGGCGGTGCCCGTTTCCTCGACGACCGCCGGGGCCTCGGCGGCGGGGGTGGCCTCCATCGTGGCCTCCTCCTTCTTCTTGCAGCCCGTCGCGATCGCCGCGCCGAGCAGGGCAACGAGCCCCAGGGTCACAAACTTCTTCATAAACCTCATCTCCTTCTTTCGTCTCCGCTTTCCAGCGCGAAAAGTCCCCTCTGAGGAAAATCGACCGCGAATATTACCTGATCGGCCCCCCCTGTCAACAGGAAAGGCAGGCTCGACGGGGCGGGAGGGGGCGGATATCCTCCCCCGGTCGATCCGGTGCGGGGGGTGCGCCGGGGAGGTCCGAGCATGTTCGAGGGGCTAAGCGACCGGATCCAGGGGGTCTTCAAGGAGCTTCGGGGCGAAGGCCACCTGACGGAGTACCACCTGGAGGCGGCCCTCCGGCAGATCCGTCTGTCCCTGCTCGAGGCGGACGTGGCCCTCCCGGTCGTCCGCCAGTTCACCGCCCGGGTCAAGGAGAAGGCGGTCGGCGCGAGAGTGCTCCAGCAGCTCTCTCCGCCGCAGGAAGTCACACGGATCGTGCGGGACGAGCTCGTCACGCTGCTCGGGGGGCGCCGCGCCGAGCTGGACCTCTCGGGCAGGCCCGCCGTCCTCGCCCTCGTGGGGCTGCAGGGCTCCGGGAAGACCACCTCCGCCGCGAAGCTCGCCCTGCACCTGAAGACGCGCGGGCGCTATCCGCTGCTGGTCGCCGCCGACCTGACCCGTCCGGCGGCGGTCTCCCAGCTCTCGACGCTGGGCCGGCAGATCGGCGTTCCCGTCTTCGAGCCGGGGGGGCGCACCGATCCGGTCGCGGTGGCCCGGGAGGGGCTCGCCGAAGCGCGGCTGACCGGGCGGGACACGGTCGTCGTGGATACCGCGGGACGCCTCCACCTGGACGAGGAGCTGATGCGGGAGGTCCGCTCGGTGGTCGATGCGATCGAGCCGAAGGAGATCCTCTTCGTGGCGGATGCGATGACCGGCCAGGACGCGGTGCGCTCCGCCTCCGGGTTCGCGGCCGCGCTTCCCTTGACCGGAGTCATCCTGACCAAGACCGACGGCGACGCCCGGGGCGGAGCCGCTCTGACCGTCGTCTCCACACTCGACCGGCCGATCAAGTTCGTCGGCGTCGGCGAGAAGCCGGAGGACTTCGAGCCCTTCCACCCGGACCGGATGGCCTCCCGGATCCTCGGGCTGGGCGACGTGCTCACGCTGATCGAGAAGGTCGAGGCGCAGGTGGGCGAGGACTCCGCGCGGCGGCTCGCGGAGCGCTCGGCGTCGGGGGAGTTCTCGCTGGAGGACCTGCGCGACCAGCTCTCTTCGGTCAAGAAGATGGGTCCGCTCTCCTCGCTCGTCGATCTGCTCCCCCGGGGGGGAGCCTTCCGGGGCCTTTCGGAGGCCGAGGCCGTCGACGAGAAGGCGCTGACGCGGGTCTCGGCGATCATCGATTCCATGACGCCGGAGGAACGGCGATACCCGCAGGTCTTGAACGGCTCCCGCAAGAAACGGGTCGCGGCGGGCTCGGGCACTTCGGTGGCGGAGATCAACCGGCTCCTCAAGCAGTACCAGCAGATGCGCAAGCTGATGAAGTTGGCGAGAAAAGGGGCGCGGGGAATGGACTTTTCGAAGCTCCCGTTGCCGCCCGCGAAGTCGTGAGCCGTGAACCGTGAACCGGGAGCTCCAGATGATCGGTTTACGGTTTTTGGTTCACGGTTTACGGTTCCCGGTTTACGGTTCCCGGCCTGACGTTGTAGAATCCTGCGTTTTGCCGAGGAAAGGACTTCTCTGAAATGGTCAAGATCCGCCTGCGCCGCATGGGCGCTCGAAACCGCCCTTACTACCGCATCGTCGTGTCCGACTCGCGCCGCACCACGCGCGCCGAGGTGCTCGAGGAGCTGGGGTCTTATGATCCGGTCGTCTCCCCGGCTTCCGTTTCCCTCGACCGGGAGCGCGCGCGGCGCTGGATCGAGCGGGGCGCGCTCGTCTCGCCGACGGTCCGGTCGCTGCTCGACCGGCCCGAGCCGGCCGCGCCCGCCACGTCCTGATGCGGCGGCTGGTCGAGACGGTGGTCCGCCGCCTCTCGGACCACCCCGAGGAGGTGCGTGTCACGGAGTCCTTCGAGGGCTCGACCGCGGTCTACGAGATCGTCGTTCCGGAAGCGGACCGGGGCCGCCTGATCGGCCGCGAGGGCCGCACCGTGCGGGCGCTGCGCGGGTTCGTGAACGCCGCGGCCGCCGCGCGCGGCAAGCGAGCGGTCGTCCGGGTGAAGGACTGACGACTCGTAAACCGTAAACCGGCAACCGGGAGTTCGACCGGCGTCGGTTCCCGGTTCACGGTTCCCGGTTGACGTCGAGCATGCTTCTCGTCGGCACCGTTCGGCGCGCACACGGTCTCTCCGGCGAGCTCTCGGTCCAGATCGCCACCGATTTCCCGCGGCGTTTCCGGCCGGGCGCGCGTCTGCTCTGGCGGCGCGGCGGGAACACACGCC
>JBOGJK010000165.1:0-1527 GCA_050745345.1 Thermoanaerobaculia bacterium | reverse complement strand
GTCTCGGGTTCCTCGGGTGGACCAGGTCGGCGTCGAGGAGCGCGCCGCCGCGCTCGGGAAGCGCTCGATCAAGAAGGCCGCCAAGCAGAACGGAATCCGGCTCGCGATCTCGATGCTCGACCTGACGACCCTCGAGGGGAAGGACTCAGAGGGGAAGGTCCGGCAGCTCTGCCAGAAGGCGATGCACCCGATGCCGGGCGACCCCTCCGTGCCGCACGTGGCGGCCGTCTGCGTCTACCCGAACCTCGTGCCGGTCGCGAAGGCGGCGCTCTCCGGAAGCGGCGTGCGCGTGGCTTCGGTCTCGACCGGCTTCCCGGCGGGCCTGGTGCCCTTGCCGGTCAAGCTCGAGGAGACCCGCCGCGCCGTCGCGATGGGGGCCGACGAGATCGACATGGTGATCGATCGCGGGGCCTTCCTCTCCGGCGATTTCGCCGGGGTCTTCGAAGAGATCGCGTGCGTCAAGACTGCCTGCGGCCCCGCGCGCCTGAAGGTGATCCTGGAGACGGGGGAGCTGGAGACCTACGACGCCGTGCGGAGAGCCTCGCACCTCGCCATGGCCGCCGGGGCGGACTTCATCAAGACCTCGACCGGCAAGGTCGCCCCGGCCGCGACCCCGGCCGTGGTGCTCGTGATGCTCGAGGCGATCCGCGACCACTACCTCGAGACGGGACGGCGCGTCGGGATAAAGCCGGCGGGCGGGATCCGGACCTCGAAACAGGCTTTGCATCTGCTGGTCCTGGTCAAGGAGACGCTCGGAGACGCCTGGCTGGCCCCGGAGCTCTTTCGAATCGGGGCCTCCACGGTGACCAACGATCTCCTGATGCAGCTGGTCAAGGAGGCCACGGGCCGGTATCAGAGCGAGGATTACTTCACGAAAGACTAGTCGACAGTCGACAGTCGACAGCGGGGCGACGATGAGCACGACGGTCAAGGACGCGGAGGCCGGGAAGGAGGCCGCGGAGAAGGCGGAGCGGGAGAGGCCGCGCCTCGAGTTCGGGGGCGCCTGGAGCTACGCGCCCGCGCCCGAGGCGAAGGACCATGTGCGCCTGGAATCGCGCTACGGCCTCTTCGTCGGCGGCCGCTTCGAGCCGCCGCGCTCGAAGAAGTACTTCCCGACGATCAATCCCGCGACCGAGGAGGTCCTGGCCGAGGTCGCCGAGGCCGGCGCCGCGGACGTGGACGCCGCCGTGCGCGCGGCCGAGGAGGCCCACCGCAAGCGCTGGTCGAAGCTGGCGCCGGCCGAGCGGGGCAAGTACATCTACCGGATCGCGCGCCTGATCCAGGAGAAGGCGCGGGAGCTCGCGGTGCTGGAGACGCTAAACGGCGGCAAGCCGATCAAGGAGTCGCGCGACGTGGACATCCCGCTCGCCGCCGCGCACTTCTTCGACCACGCGGGCTGGGCCGACAAGCTCGAGTGGGCGTTCCCACGCCGGAAGGTCTCCTCGATCGGCGTCTGCGGCCAGATCATCCCGTGGAACTTCCCGCTGCTGATGGCGGCCTGGAAGATCGCGCCGGCGCTGGCCTGCG
>JBOGJK010000164.1:0-2992 GCA_050745345.1 Thermoanaerobaculia bacterium | reverse complement strand
GGCCCGGCGTCCACCCCGAGAAGTCCGCTGACGGACGGGCCGATACGAGACTCGTTGGCTTGGAGCTTTGCGTAGGCTTGAATGGCCGCGGGCACACCCGTGACGAAGGCCAGCGCGTAGAAGACGCACAACGCGGGCTTCCAGGCCAAACGCGTTTACTCCCACAGCCGTCGGAAGCTACCCACAGTCCTCCCCGCAGTCAAGGAATCGTGAACGGGTCGATCACGTCGCCCGGGTTGCAGATCACGTCGTTGACGTCGCTGCCGGTCGCCGCGGGACCGCAGAGGAACGACCCCTCGATGGCGCTGGCCGTGAAGCGCAGCCTGAGGGCTCCGTGGCGCATCGCGCGGAAGGCGGTGAAGTCCGGAGGAGGACACCCGCTGGCCCACACGTCCGGGTCGCAAGGGTTGGTGCCGTTACTGTCCGGGTGGAGCCCGGCGCCGCCCGTGCCGACGGTGACGTGCACGACGCCGCTCTGGGGATGCGTGCGCTCGTAGTTGTGGCTGTGCCCGCTCAGGTTCAGGACGAACTTGCCGTGGCTGGCGCCCAGCGCGTCCAGGTAATCCCGGAGCGTGCCGGCGCCGGAGTAGTGCCCGGAGGAGTACGCCGGGCGGTGCCCGAAGGTCACGATGAAGGTGATGTCGGGATCGGCCTGGGCGGCGTCCATGAGAGCCGTCGCCCGGGCGTTCCAGTCGCTCCTGGCGCCGGGATAGGGCTCGGGATACGCGATGAAGCGCGTGTTCCCGTAGTCGAACCAGTACCAGTCCTCCCCTCCGCAGGAGTTCGGGTACGGGAGCGCGTCGCATCCGGGCGAGGTCTGAGGGTTGGGGAAGTCGAACCGCCCTTTGTAGTTCCTGAGGTCGTCGCCCGGTTCGTCCCACTCGTGGTTTCCCCAGACCGGCATGTAGGCGGCATTGAGCGACCAGGCCATGACGTCGTTGAAGTGCTGGTCCACCGCCGTCTGCCCCGCATGGTTGCCGTAGGTGAGATCACCCACGGCGAGGACGAAGGCCGGGCGGACGGTGGAGACGACCCATTGGACTCGAGGGGCGACGGAGACGCGCGTGGCGCCGATGTCGCCTTCCACCGCGATCGTGAACTCGGCGCCCGGCGCGGGCGGCGTTCGGAAGGTGTGATCCGGTCCTCCGGCGATGGAATAATGATAGAGAGTGTCCGGCTGCAGCCCGATGAGTCGGGCTTCCCAGAACGGAAGTGGCGACGAGAACGGCAGGGGACTCGGGGTGTACCCGGTGGCCGTCTGCCCGTAGGCCGTGGTGAGCCCGTAGTCGATCCGGTTCCCGCCGTTCGTGGCCCGCCAGTCGAAAGTGACGGAGGTGCGGCCGGTGACGGTCCAGTGGACCTCGTCCACGACGGGAGGTGCCGCGCCCAGGAATTCCAGGTGCAGCAGGGGGCTCGCAGTCCCTTCGGACGCCTCCGCCACGCGCTTCCCGCTGCCCGTGACGATGATCGCGAGCGCGTTGCCGCTGGCCCACCCCGGCCGATTCACGATCTCCTGAATCACGGGGGCGATGTCGGGCGTCCGCTGGTCCGGGCCCGCGTCGGCCACGGTGGTCCAGGGCGGTGGGGACCAGGACACGGCCGCGGCGGTGCGGGGCCGTGACGAAACGTTCCACGTGACGCCCTCGAACGTGGCAGCGCCGTCGGACGCCTCTCCCTGGATCGTGAGCGACGTCGGATCCGAGCTGGCCTCGTCCACCTGGAACTGCACGTACGCGTTCGTGAGGGTCGCGCCCTGTGGAACGTTCACGTCGACGAAGCGAATGCCCACGGTCTGGGTGCTGCTCTCGAGCACCAGCTCGAGGTCGGTGCTGGTCAAGGAGACGCTGCCGGTGGCGCCTTCCTCCGCGTCGTCGGAGCCCGCCACGACCTTGACCTCGATGGTGCTCGACGGGCTGGCCGGCTGGACGGTGATGGTGGTCTCGTCGCTGGCGGTCAGCTGCCCGTCATCGGCCGTGAGGCGAAGCACGTAGGTGCCGGCCTCGGAGAAGGTGGTGGTTGCGTCCGTAGCAGCGGGGTCGTTGAAGGACACGGTACCCGGGCCGCTCACCTGGCTCCAGGCCGTGGTCACGGCTCCGGGCAGGTTGGGGAGCCCGTCGTCAACCACGTCGCCGGCAAGCCCAGCGCCGGCTGGTAGCGTGATCGTCTGATCCGGCCCGGCGTCCACCCCGAGAAGTCCGCTGACGGACGGGCCGATACGAGACTCGTTGGCTTGGAGCTTTGCGTAGGCTTGAATGGCCACGGGCACACCCGTGGCCAAGACCAGGACGTACAAAGCGCGGCACACTTGCTTCCGGATCAAAGGAGCCCTTCCCCTGGAATCGCCCGCGGACTATATGGCATGATTTTAGTGGCAGTCAAGGGAAAGCAATGTCGAGCGAACAATAACAGGAACCCAGACGCCGATGCCGTAATATCATTATTACTTCCGAAGAGGTCGTCGACGAGCGCGGAAGTCTACGGCCCTACGCACGCCAACTGGATGTGCCAGGCAGGACGACCCTCTTGTTTGGTCCCTCCCTCAGGGTGTAGCGTGGGCGCCATCCCGGGACCCTTGGAGGCTCGTGGAGACGGTTTCACGAGGCTCACGGCAATCCGATCGTGGCTCGGGGGCGTAGTCCTTGGCATGGGGAGGGTGTCAGCCACGCATTCGGCTGGGAGGAGAGAGAGTACCGACGATCCCCTGGCGCATCTGATGGCCCAGGTGGCCGCGGGGGAGGCGATGGCGCTGGCGGAACTCTACGACGCCACGAGCCATCGTGTGTACGGCCTCGCCCTGCACATCCTTCGCGAGAACGAAGCGGCAGAGGAGGCCACCCTGGATGTCTACACTCAGATCTGGCGTAAGGGCGCGCAGTACGACCCCAGCCGGGGCAGCGTCATGGGCTTCATCCTGACCCTCGCGAGAACCAGGGGGGTGGACCTCCTGCGGACTCGAGCGCGACGCTCGGGTTTCGAGAGCCCGCTTCAGGAC
>JBOGJK010000163.1:0-1564 GCA_050745345.1 Thermoanaerobaculia bacterium | reverse complement strand
CCGGCTTGCGCTGACGCTCGATCCGGTCGATCTGCTCTTCGGACAATCCCCAGAGGCTCAGCCGCTGGCGCACGGCGCCCACCAGCGATTCCGCGGAGGCGAGGTAGCCCGGATCCCCCGAGGTCTTCGCGCGCGAAAGGTTCTCTGCCGCGAGCATCAGCTCCCGCTGCGAGGTGATCAGATCCGGGCTGTAGATCTTGAAAATCGGCGCTCCCTTGCGCACGAACTCCCCCGTGAAGTTCAAATAGAGACGGTCGAGGCGCCCGGGCACCCGGCTCGCGATGTGCACCAGCTTGCGTTCGTCCGGCTCGATCGTGCCGACCGCGCGGATGACGTGATCGAGGCGAGCCTTTTCGACGCGGGCGGTCTGCACTCCGGCGCCGGCCACACCCTCCGGCGTCAAATCGACTCTCGTTCCCGCGGGAGCCGCCGCCTCCGCCGGCCCGGCCTCGTCGGCGTACTTCGGTAGGAGCTGCATGTCCATGAAGGGGGACTTGCCCGGCTTGTCGAAGCGGGAGCCGGGAGCCATCGGGTCGTACCAGTAGAGGACCTTTCGGCCCCCGATCTCGGCGACGGGCGTTGCCGCTGCGGGCGCGCTGGCGGGACCCGCCTGGGCGGCCTCGTCGGCATAGACGGGGGCCAGGTCCATGCCGCAGTCGGGCGCCTTGCCCGGCTTGTCGGACTTGTACTGAGGGTGCATCGGGTCGACCCAGTACAGGATCTTCTTTCCCGATTCAGCGGGCGGTGCCGACGTCTTCCGACAGCCGATCCAGAATCCCGCGACGAGAACGAGCGCTATGGCGCAAATGAGCGGAAGTCTTCTGCTCTTACTTCTGAACATGGCTCTCTCCTGTTTCGGCTGTGCCCAGGATCAACTGGAGACCCGAGGCCCTTTGCAGCGCGGCCAGGGCGCGCCACGCTCCAGCCCGGCGCGTCGCGAGCTCTCCCTCGTAGGCGTCCCGGTCGATCGCCGCGCGGACGAACGTCAGAAAGTCGATCTGACCGACCGCATAGGCCTCGGCGGCGGCACGGTAATTCGTCTCCGCCTGCGGGAGGAACGAGTCGCGGTAGAGGCGGGCCTGGGAAGTGTTCCGCTCCAGTTCGGCATAGGCCTGCTCTACGCCCTGACGGATCGTGTTGCGAACCGCCTCGAGGCCGGCCCGGGCCCCGGAGACGTTCGCTTGCGCTTCGGCGGCGCGCTCGACGAGTCTTTTCGATTGCACGAACGGAAGGTTGAAGGAAATGCTCGCGCCCACGAGATCCTCGAAGCTCTGGCGGCGGGCGTAGTAGGTCATGGCCGTCCAGTCAGGGCGGCGTTCGAGACGGGCGAGCCGGGATTCCTCCTCGGCCCTGCGTAATTCAGCGGTGGCCTCCGTCACGGCGGGACTCTCCTCTTCGGCCCTCCGGAGCAGCTCCTCTCGCGCCTGGACCGGAGGGTCGGCCGGGGCCAGCGTCACGGGCGGCACGGGAGCGTCCGGCGGAAGGAACTGAAGTGCGTTGAAGCGGGCGACTTCCTTGCGCCGCTCGGCGCGAAGCGTCGACAGGCGCTCCTCGACAGCGGTGA
>JBOGJK010000162.1:0-1682 GCA_050745345.1 Thermoanaerobaculia bacterium | reverse complement strand
CTCGAGCACGAGGCGATCTGGGCCTACGGCCTGGCGGGCGGGAGCGGTCTGCTCTCGGCGAAGGCGAAGGAGGTAGGGTTGCTCTTCCAGGGGAGCCACGAGCTGCACCGTGACCTGTTGTCGGAGGCGGTGCGGCGCAAGGGGGATACTGCCGCCGAGCCGCGGAAGGAGTACAAGTTTGGCGTCCCGCTCTCAAACGAGAAGGACGTGCTGGAGCTCGCCTTCAAGCTCGAGGTCGGCGCCGCCCGCGTGTACCTCTACGTCGTGGACCGCTTCCAGGACCGGGCGCTCGCGGCCTCGGCGGGCCGAATCCTCTCCGACGAGGTGCTGCACGCGACCGTCTTGAGGAGCGTGCTGGGGCGGGACCCCGTTCCGACCTTCGGCCTGATCGAATCGTAGGCGACACGCTCTCTCTCGTGGAGAGGCGCGGGAGTCAGGGAGGGGCCGGCGCGCGGATCTTCTCTACATCACCCGCGATGATCCGGCCTTCCGGGCGCCGTCGGGGATCGCGGCCGGACCCTGCTTCAGGTCTTCCCGGATGATCAGGTCGAGAAAGAGCTCGCGCACGCCTTTCTTCCCTCCCCCCTTGAAGGCGCGGGTCACGTCGGCGGGCTTCAACGAAACGCCCGTCATCGTCTTCAGGTACTGGCAGAAGACGGTCGAACGCGACCGGAAGGAGATCACGAGAAGGAAGAGCAGGACGGCGCAGGCGGAAAGCAACGCCCAGTCGCCCGGCGAGGAAATCTGGAAGAGGCCCTGCACTGTGAGAATCCTTCCGGTTTCGGTGAGTTTTCTGCCCAGAAGATTAGCAGAATTCAGCGCCCTCCGGAGGCCTTTCCCGCCAGAAACTCGCGCGCCACTTGCTCTGGCCGCCGCTTGTCGCGGTCCACGGCAGCGTTCAGGCGCCGCATCGTCGAGGCATCGAGCGAGGATCCGAGCCCCTGCAGCGCCTCGCGGACGGCCCGATTGCCCCGCCACCGCTTCCCCCGCACGACGAAGGCGGCCTCGTAGGGGGGGAAGTAGCGCCGGTCGTCCTCGAGAACCACGGCGCCGAGCGCCGCGATCAGGCCGTCGGTCGAGTTGCCGGCGATCAGGTCCACCTTGCCGCTCTCCAGGGCCGGGTAGAGCAGCCCCAGATCCATCTCGACCGGGCGCAGCGGAAACTTCAAGCCGTAGGCGCGCGCGAGGCCCGGGAAGCCGTCCTGACGCTCGACGAACTCGTAGCCGAAACCCGGACGGATCTGTCCCTCGCGTCCTGCCAGGTCCGAGATCCTCCGCAGGTTCCAGCGCGCCGCGTCCTGCCTCCGCACGATCAGGGCGAAGTTGTTCTCGAAGCCCAGGGGCGGCGACCAGACCAGGTCCCACTGGCCAGCGTACGCGCTTTCGACGGCGCGCCGGACGGCTGCCGGATCGGAGACCGGCTTCCTCCCCAGGATCGCCGTGAAAGCCGTCCCCGTGTACTCGGGATAGAGGTCGAGCTCTCCCGCCCGCACCGCGTTGTGGCAGATGAAGGTGCCCCCCAGGTTCAGGCGCCGGTCCACGCGAAGGCCGCTGGCCTCGAGCGCCTGCGCCGCGATCTCTCCCAGGAGCACCTGCTCCGAGAAGTTCTTCGAGCCCACGCGGATCGGGCGATCGCCGCTTCCGCCGCCGCACCCCGAAAGCAGCAGGAGCCCGGCGAAGGC
>JBOGJK010000161.1:0-6759 GCA_050745345.1 Thermoanaerobaculia bacterium | reverse complement strand
AACCGGTCCAGAGGATCAGGCCCGCGCCCGCGGCCACCATCAGAAACCCGAGGAGAACTCCGAAAAGCACTCTCATGCCGCCCTCCCGACCTTCTTACGCGTGATTGCGGCTGGAGGCGTGGCAGGTCGTCTCCGAGCCCCGCTCGACCTGGATCGTCGCGTGGTCGACACCCGCCTCCTCGCGCAGCAGGCGCTGGACCGCCTGCAGGACCTCCCCGCGCCCGCTGTCGGCCGAAGCCGAGATGTGGAGACTGGCCGAGTGCAGGCCCGAGGTGAGCGTCCAGAAGTGGAGATCGTGCAGCGCTTCTACTCCCGGGACCTGCAGGATCCGCTGGCGCAGAGTCCCGACGTCGATGTCGCCCGGCGTCCCCTCGAGCAAAATGTGGGCGGACTCCTTCAGGAGCGACACGGCGCGCGGCAGGATGAAAGCCGCGACACAGACCGACACCGCCGGGTCGAGCCAGATCCATCCCGTGCGCGAGATCGCGAGCGCGGCCGCGACCACGGCGATCGACCCTGCCAGATCCATGGCGACCTCCAGGTGCGCCGCGCGCAGGTTGAGGCTCTCCCCGCGGCCGCGCGCGAGCAGCCGCATGGCGGCGAAGTTGGCGGCGAGACCCGTGGCGGCCACGGCGAGCATCAGACCGCTTCGGACGGGAACGGGGTTCCGGAATCTCCCGAGCGCCTCGAAGAAGATCCAGCCCGCCATCACGAGAAGCAGCTCGGCGTTCACGAACGCCGCGAGGATCTCCGCCCGGGAGAGCCCGAAGCTGTGCCGGCGCGTGGGAGCGCGGTCGGCCAGGCCCATGGCGGCGTAGGCGAGTGTGAGCGCGGCGATGTCGGCGAACATGTGGGCCGCGTCGGCGAGTAGGGCGAGGCTTCGCGCGGCGATTCCTCCGGCCACCTCCAGGACGAGAACGCCGGCGGTCAGGAGGAGCGCCGCGCGCACGCGCTGCCTCCACGCCTTTCGGTCGGCGGCAGGCGCGAACCTCCGCGCGCCCGGGCTGGCGTGTGCGAGCTCCATCAGGCGCCCTCCATGCTCTCGACCTCGACCCGCGCGTCGTTGAAGCACGCCCCGCCGCCCAGATCCGTCAGGGTATCGGGGGCGAGCGCGGTGGCCGTCGCGCCGTTGCCCGTTCTGCGACTCCAGAGCCCCTTCGGCAGGAAGACGACGCCGCGGCGCATCGCCTCCGACAGGCGCGCCCCGCAGCGCACCTCACCGCTCCGATTGAAGACGCGGACGGGCGCTCCCTCCACGATCCCGCGTGCCGCGGCGTCCTCCGGATGGATCTCCAGAGCAGCCGGCCCCCGTCCGAGCTCCCCCAGGGTGGAGCTGATCGTCCGGTCGGTCGCGGGAGAGATCAGCGCCAGGGGGAACTCGGGGCTCGCCGGGTCTTCCCGGAACCCGTAGAGGCCGAGCGGCGCCTCCCGGTCCAGCTCCTCCGGCACGAGGTGAATCTTTCGGTCCGCGGTGCGCGGGAAGACGTCCACGAACTGAACGGGCGCTCGTCCCGCCGCTGGGAAGGCGACGCCGTCGCGCGCGACCGTCTCGCGCAGCTGCTCGCCCGTCCGACTCGAACCGTAGATCGCCGCGAGCAGCTCTTCCTCCGTCTCCGGGTCTCCGGGCCGCGCGACCTCGGTCCGGCGGCAGAGCTCCGCGAAGACTTCGTGGTTGGGGCGCGACTCGCCCACCGGCGGGATGACCGGCGGCGCGTCCTGCAGGGCGTAGGCGCCATAGCCCCTGGAGAGCTCTCGCCGTTCGAGAAATGTCGTCGCGGGCAGGACGACGTCGGCGAAGCACGCCGTGTCGGTCATCACCGGATCGAAGACGACCGTGAAGAGGTCTTCGCGCGCGAGCCCCCGCCGGACCTTCTCCTGCTCCGGCAGCGTCATGAGCGGGTTCGCGTTGTAGACGAAGAGAATCTCGACCGGCGGGGACGCCGAGAGCAGCGCCTCACCGGCCTGATTCATGTTGATCTCCCGCGTCGATACCGGCTCCGCGCCCGCCGCCGCGAGGGAGTCGAGGTCCCAGGTGGCCGAGTTGCTCAGCGTGTAGCCGCCGCCGCGCACGCCAAACTTCCCGGCCACCGCCGGCAGGGCGAGGATCGCGGCCACCGCGGAGCCGCCGTTGCGGTTGCGCTCGACACCCCACCCGCAGCGGATCGCCGCCGGAGCCGAGTCGACGTAGAGGCGGGCGAAGCGTTCGATCGCCGCGGCCTGGACGCCCGAGGCAGCCGCGGCGCGCTCCAGTGTCCACGGTTCCACGCGCCGCCGCAGCTCCTCACTACCCGTGGCATGCTCGCGGAGGAAGCGCTCATCCGCCCGGCCGTTGCCAAAAAGCCAGCGGGCGACCGCGAGAGCGATCGCCAGATCGCCTCCCGGCCTCACCGGCAGGTGCAGATCGGCGCGCTCGGCCAGGCGCGTGCGCCGCGGGTCAACGACGGCGAGCTTTGCGCCCCGGCGCTGGGCGGCCTGGACGTGGGGAACCAGGTGGATCCCGGAGACGCTGGGGTTGACTCCCCAGAGGACGATCAGCTTCGCATGCGCGTAGTCCTGCAGGGCGACGCCCGCCATCTTCCCGTAAAGGCCCATCGCGGCCCGGCCCGTGGGCGCCGCGCACACCGTACGGGCGAGCCGCGAGGCGCCGAGGCGCGCGAAGAGGCGCGCGTCGGTCGTGTCCTGCGAGAGGTAGCCGTTCGAGCCGCCGTAGGAGAGGGGCAGGATCCCTTCCCCCGCTCCCTTCGAGACGAGCGTTTTCAGCCTGCCCGCGACCAGCTCCAGAGCCTCTTCCCAGCTCGCGCGGCGGAAGCTGCCTTCCCCCTTCCGCCCGGTGCGGATCCGCGGGTACCGGACGCGCTCCGGCCCGTGGACGTGCTCCGGGTACCGGCGCACCTTCGCGCAGATGAAGCCCTCGGTGAGCGGGTTGACGCGGCTGCCGCCGATCGAGACCACGCGGTCCCCTTCCACACGCACTTCCAGACTGCAGGCGTCGGGGCAGTCGAGGGGACAGGCGCTCGGGACGACGCGCGAAGGGGCGGGCTTTGCGACGGCTTCCACGGACGGGGCTCCTCCTTCGATCCCGGAACCCCACGATGGTAAGCCCGACCGGGCCCCGCGGCCAACCGGCGCCGAGCCCGGTGCTACCTCCGGAGCTCCTCGAAGAACCCGTGCAGCTCGCGCAGCGCCGGGCGGTTGATTTTCTGCTCCCGCAGCGACTCTCGCAGCAGCTGCAGCGCCGCCATCCCCTCCGGCACCATCTTGAGCTCCTGGATCACGGGGAGAGCCTCGAGGACGGACTGCAACGCGGCGCCATCCTGCCCGAGCTCGAGGAGCAGGTCGGCGACAACCAGGTGGAGCGCCGCGACGTCCGCCCGCATCCCGATCTGCTCGAAATCGTTCTGCGCCGCCCGGTACGCCTCGACGGAGGCCGCGATCTGCCCCGTCTCGCGCAGCAGCCTCGCCAGCCCCCACTGGACCTTCGCCAGCCCAATCCGATCGCCCAGACGCGTGAGAACGGGAATCGCGAGCTTCGACGCCTCGATGGCACGCTCCGAGTCTCCCAGCATTCCACGGATGTGTGTCAGATTCGTGAACGCCAGGGCGACCAGCTTCTCCGCACCGAGCCCTGCCGCCTCGTCCGCAATCTGCTCGAAAGCCTCTACGGCCTCGGAAAGCCTCTCGCTCTCCATGAGAGCCAGACCCTCGAGAAAGCGCGCCTTGATCGCTTCCTCTGGCATGGCGAGCTTTCGAAAGCTTTCAACGAGGGCAGGAGCCATCTCGAGCACGGTCTCGAGGCTCCGTTCCTCCATCCGCAGGGCGAGGCGCTGATAGTTCAAGCGGGAGAGATCGGAAACGGCGTTGACGGTGTGCAGGAATCCAACCTCGGCCCGGTCGAACCAGAGCCGCGCCTCGTCGCGCCGCGAAAGATGCCGGCAGGCCGTTCCGGCCAGCATGGCGAACTCGCCGAGAAAGTACTCACGCTCGTCGAAGATACCGATGGGGCGCGCCGGCGTCCGGACGAACTGATAGAAGAACTCCGCCTCTTCGCGCACGGCCGCCGGGGCAGTATCCATCCTGTCGCGCAGCCGTCCGCACAGCGAGAGCAGCACATCGGGGTCTTCCAATCGGAGCTCCTCGGCTCGGCCGTCGCGCTCCGCGATCGGCACCGCGAGCACTCTTTCCGAGGAAGCTTCGACCTCCTCGGGCGCGGCCGCCCGGTGGGGAAAGCGGATCACGCGTCCGTTCACGTCGACTCCTCGCCGAAACGCATCTGCAGATAGAGCGCCAGTTCTTCGGGCTCGCGAGAAAGAACGTCATTCAGCTCTTGGTCCGGGCAACGACGGCCGCCGAGCTTCCACATCTGAAGTGATCGCCCGTACTGGCACGCTGCCGAGAGAAGCGTCAGGCGGAGCGACTTCTCGGGCAACGTCTGCGATCCTCCACCGCGTTTGGCGAGACGAAGAAACCAGGCAAGGAGATCTTCCTCGGCGCCGTCGGCCTCCTCGGGGCTCAGCCGGTAGCAGGTCAGGAGCGTGGTCCGGATGAGGCCCCGCAGGCGCGCGAAGATCTCGCGAGCTTTATCATCCTGGACAGGCGACGCGCGCGGCACTCGTCGTTCTCGGGAAGCTGACGAGAGGCTATACGACCCCCTCGCGTCCGTCAAAGCCACGAACGTGGTGTTGGCAACGAAAGCCCGTGGGCTGAGAGACTTGTGCTAGCTCGGGATCGCTCCGCCGATCTTGATGACGAACCGTGTCGTCGTCTTCTTTTCGGTCCGGACCGGGCGCGTCTCCGCCGTCTCGTGCCGACGCTCGGGGAGCCGGGCCGGGGTGGTGGAAGAAGCCATCGTCGTCTCCTTTCGCCAACGCTCGGGAACCTCCGAGCGGGATGCCTGCTGGCCGAATCTGAGCGAATTGGATCACAGATCGGCCGCGGCGGCATCGGGTCATTTCTCGGCGCCTCCTCATCTTCGACGCCCGCGGAATGGCCCGGCCAAGGCACCTGTTCTCAACCTCCTGCAAATGAACGGATTGCACTAGGCTACGCAGCCGGCAGCCATCCTGCCGCGAGAGGAGTTTTCGCATGCTTCGAATCCCGGTCGCCGCCGCAATCGTCGCGCTGGTCGTGCCTCTGGCCGCCGCCCAGCAGAAGAAAGGCGCCGCCCCGAAGAAGGGCGACTCGCCACCCGGCATCCTCACGTTCCCGGCCACCGAGAAGCTGCTTCCCAACGGCCTGAAGGTCATCGTCGTCCCGACCGGATTCCCCAACATCGTCTCGCTGCAGATTCCGGTGAAAACCGGCTCGCGCAACGAGGTCGAGCCCGGCAAGTCGGGCTTCGCCCACTTCTTCGAGCACATGATGTTCCGGGGCACGGTGGAGTACCCTCCCGAGAGGTATCAGGGCATCCTCACGCAAGTCGGCGCGCGGCAGAACGCCTACACGACGGACGACTACACCAACTACCACACGACCTTCTCCAAGGACGATCTCGAGCTGATGCTCAAGGTCGAGGCGGACCGCTTCCAGAACCTCTCCTACGAGCCGGCCGCCTTCAAGACCGAAGCGCGGGCGGTGCTCGGCGAGTACAACAAGAACAGCGCGAATCCCCTGCTCAAGCTCGACGAGGCGCAGCGGGAGAAGGCCTACACGACGCACACCTACAAGCACACGACGATGGGCTTCCTCAAAGACATCGAGGGCATGCCCAACCAGTTCGCCTACTCCCGGGAGTTCTTCCAGCGCTGGTACCGCCCCGAGTACACCACGGTCATCGTGGCGGGGGACGTCAAGGCGGACGAAGTGATCCGGCTGGTCGAGAAGTACTGGGGAGGCTGGAAGGCCGGCTCGTACCGCGCTGCGATCCCGCAGGAACCGCCGGCCAAGGGTCCCGTCTACACGCACGTGGAGTGGCCGACCGCCACACTCCCCTGGGTCAGCGTGGCCTTCCATGGCCCGGCCTTTTCAGACAGGAAGAAGGAATTCGCGGCGGTGGACATGCTCTTCGACCTCTCCTTCGGCGAGACCTCCGACCTCTACAAGAAGCTCGTCGAGACGGACCAGACGGTCGATCAGCTCTTCACCGACACCGGCGCCAACGAGGACCCCTCTCTTCTGACCGTGTACGCGCGGGTCAAGAAGCTCGAAGATGCGCTGTCGGTGCGCGACCAGATCCTCCAGACCTACGCGGCAGCCGCCGCGGCGCCTGTGGACGCGCAGCGGCTCGCCGACGCGAAGTCGAACGCCCGATACGGCTTCGCGCGGCGCCTCGACAACACCGAGACGATCGCTGCGACACTGGCGCGCTTCGTGCGGTACACGCGCTCCTACGACACGCTGAACAACCTCTACCGCGTCTACGCCTCACTGAGGCCGGCGGACCTCCAGGCCGCGGCGCAGACCTATTTCACTGACGCCAACCTCGTGGTGGCGACACTCTCCAAGGACGCGATGCCGCAGGCGATCGCGCAGGCGCCGGCCCTGGCGACTTTCGCCCGGAAGGCCGCGCCGGCCGACTCCGATCTCGACCTGCTGATCCAGAAGACGACGCTGCCGCAGTTGAACGTCAAGCTCCTTTTCGCCGTCGGCTCGGAACATGACCCGAAGGGCAAGGAAGGGCTCGCGGCGCTGGCCGCCTCGATGATCGCGGAGGCGGGCTCGAAGGAGCGGCGCATCGACGAGATCAACAAGGCGCTCTACCCGATGGCGGGATCCTTCCGCGACCAGGTGGACAAGGAGTTGACGACCTTCACGGGCTCCATG
>JBOGJK010000160.1:0-5003 GCA_050745345.1 Thermoanaerobaculia bacterium | reverse complement strand
GCGGCGCCTCCCCCCGGCGGCGCCGGAGGCCGCCCGCCACCGCGCGGGGCCGGCACTGCCGGCAGATGCCGCGCATCTGGTGGCTGTGCGAAAGCGGGAGGAAGCCGTAGCGCTCGCACACGTCGTCCTGGAGGCTCTCGATCCGCGGCTCGAGGAACTCCAGAACCCGCCCGCACTCGATGCAGATCAGGTGGTCGTGATGCTCCCCCGCCCGAAGCCGCTCGTAGCGGTACCCGGTCTCGCCGATCCGGACCCGCCCCACGATCCCCGAGTCGACCAGCAGCTCGAGGGTCCGGTAGATCGTGGCGCGGGAGATCTTCTTGTGCTTGGCGCGCAGCCGCACGAGGAGCTCGTCCGCCTCGAAGTGCTCGTGGCGCGCGAACAGCTCGTCGAAGACGGCCTGGCGCTCGGCGGTCAGCTTCAAGCCTCGCCTCTCCAGATACTTGCGGAACACCACCCGCTCGCGCTGATTCATGCGATTGCGACTCAGTCTCAGGTGCGGTATTCTTCCCCCCCTCCGGCGGGAAGTCAACCCCCCCGGGAGAGGCGGAGGGCGGGCCCCATGTGGCAGGGATTCACGATCGCCTTGCGCGAGGGAATCGAGGCGTTCCTGATCGTCGCGCTGAGCCTCGCGTACTTGAGGCGGACGGGGCGCGAGCCGCTCGCCCGCGCCGTCTATGCCGCGATCGCGGCCTCCCTCGCCACCTGCGCCGGCGCGGGACTGCTCTTCTCGCGCGCCGCCAACCAGCCGCTGTGGGAGGGGATTCTGGCCCTGGCGGCCGCGGCCCTGGTCGGCAGCTTCCTCGTCTACATGAAGCGCGTCGCGGCCCGTCTCAAGACCGACATCGAGAACCGGATCGAGCTCGAGGCGCGGGCGGCCTCGCGGCGCCGCGCCTGGTGGGGGGTCTTCGGATTCACGCTGCTGATGATCACCCGGGAGGGAATGGAGACGGCGCTGCTGGTGGTCACGGCGCTCTTCCAGATGAAGTCCTCGGCCGTCGCCGCGGGGCTGGCGCTCGGGGTCCTCGCGGCCGCCGCGATCGCGTTGCTCTGGACGCGGCTCGGCCGCGGCGTGGACTTCCGGGCCCTGCTCAACATCTCCGCCGTCTTCCTCGCGATCTTCCTCGTACAGCTGCTGCTCTACGGGCTGCACGAACTCTCCGAGACGGGGCTCTACCCCTCCTCGCAGGCGATCCACGATGCGACCGAAGTCCTCGGCCCGGACGGCCGGATCGGCCAGCTGCTCGCCTATCTGCTCGCCGTCGTGCCGACCGTCTGGCTCGCGGCCAACTGGTGGAAGCGCCGCGGCGCGCGGCGCTCCGCGCACGAAGCGGCCCGAAGCAACGCGGCGTAGACGCTCCTCCCTTCCCCGCCTCGATCAGGGCACGGACGTCCGGCCGGAGTCAGCGCCGGCCGGAGCGAAGCATCGCCTCGACGACGGCCTCCGACACGCCCGCCCGCCGCAGCTCGAGAACCTCCGCCGTCGTCAGGTCGTAGCGCACGTTGCCCGCGCGGACCTTCTCGAGCAGGGCCTCCTGCGAGGCTCCCGAACGCGCAAGCTCCAGGACCTCGAGATAGGGATGGCCGGCAGAGGCGGCGGGCATCGGCCGCGGCGGAATCGCCGCGGCAGGAGGGGGCGCCGGTGCAGCCGGCTGCGTGGCGGCCGGCGTCTCGGCAGCCGGCGGAGCGGGTGCGGGGCGAGGCTCGGGCGCCTGCGGAGCGCTTCTGCAGGAGAGGGCCAGGAGCGCGCCCGAGAGCGCCGCGAGAATCCTCCGGCGAAGGATCATGCTTCTGCTTCCCTTCCCTGCGCGCCTTCGAGTGGGTGCTTGCCCGAATCCGAGCCCCGCCACGATCTCAACGGCAGGGGAGAGCAGCGAGACGACCCGGGGCACCAGGCCGCGGCGGCGTTTACGCGCGGCTGTTCCAAAGAACGTCCGGCACGCCGCGCTTCCGGTTCTCGTAACGCGCCATGACGAAGAGGGCGTCCGACAGGCGATTGACGTAGCGCACGGTGAACTCGCCGATCGCCTCCTCGCGCCCGAGGGCCACCAGGATCCTCTCGGCGCGCCGGCAGACGGTGCGCGCGACGTGGAGCGCCGCGGCGCCGGGCGAGCCTCCCGGCAAGAGGAAATTCTCCAGCGCCGGAAGCTCCTGCGAGAGGCGGTCCATCAGCGCTTCCAGCGCCTCGACGTGTCTCGACTCGATGCGCGGAACCGGCGTCTTCGCCTTGTCCTCCTCCAGAACGCAGAGGTCGGATCCCAGGTGGAAGAGCTCGTTCTGAATGGTGCGCAGGGCCGATGCGATCGCCTCGGTCAGCCCGGCCGCGAGGGCGACGCCGAGGTGGCTGTTGAGCTCGTCGACGGTCCCGTAGGCCTCGATCCTCCGGGCGTCCTTGGGGACCCGCTGCCTGCCGCCCAGGGCGGTCGTGCCGTCGTCGCCGGTGCGCGTGTAGACGCGAGTGATGCGCGGCATCGGGTTACCGGACGATAACTCTCGGCTGAGGCCGCCCGACTGTCAACTTCCTCCTAGAATCTCGCTTCGAGGCCCAGCGCGAACCGCCGGCCGGGAGCGGGATAGCCGTTGACCTCCTCGTAGAGCTCGTCGGTCAGATTCTCCAGGCGCGCGTAGGGCGCGAAATGCGCCAGCTCATAGCGGGCGAATAGATCCAGGCGCACGAAGGAGGGCTGCTCGACGCGCGCTCCGGTCAGCGCGTCGGCGTCGGGACGCTTTCCCACGAAGGTCACGCGCGGAGAGATCGCCAGGGGGCGCCAGGGGCGCAGCACCGCGTCGAAGAAGGCCGAGTGCCGCGGGCGGCGCAAGAGCGCCTCGCCGGAGTCCCGGTCCTCGGCGTCGAGGTAGGTGTAGCCCGCGTTGAAGGCAACGGCCGCCACAACGTCCTGCCGGACCGCGACCTCGACGCCGCGGGTGCGCGCCCGCTGGACGTTGAAGTTCTGGAAGCGGGCGAAGTCGTAGACGATCAGGTCCCGAAGGTCGTTCCAGAAGAGGGACACCTGCGCGCGGCCGGCTCCGAGCGACCGCTCCGCGCCCAACTCCCAGGAGGTGGACCGCTCCGGCTCGAGGTCCGGGTTGCCGGAAAAGGGGTAGTAGAGCTCCCCCACCGTTGGCGCGCGGAAGGCGCCGCCCCCGGAGGCGCGGACCTTCCAGAGGCTGTCCGGCGAGCGCCAGGCGAGCGTGGCCCGCGGGCTCCAGGCGTCGCCGTAGACGGAGTGCCGGTCGTACCGGAAACCCGCCGTGGCCGTCAGCGAGGGGGAGAACTGGTAGGTGTCCTCGGCCCCGGCGCCCCAGAGCTTCGTGCGGCTGCCGTCGAGGTTCACGCCGTAATTGGAGCGGTCGGAGACCTCCCAGAGCTGCCAGGAGGCGAAGGCGGTCAGCCGGTTGGAGCCGCGTGTCCAGGTATCGGAGATCCCCGCCTGCCAGGAGAGGGCGTCGGTCCGGCTCTCGAAGGCGTACTCCGGGCTGACACTCTCGGGGCGCGAGGCCACCCGGGCCGCCGAGAGCGCCAGCTCGTGCCCGCCCGACAGGGGCACGACGGCCGGAATCGACAGGCGCTCCTCCCGCGTGAAGTAGCGCGACAGCGGCGTCTCGGCGCCGACCGGGCCCGGCACGCCC
Organism: Thermoanaerobaculia bacterium; assembly: GCA_050745345.1. Lineage (GTDB taxonomy): Bacteria > Acidobacteriota > Thermoanaerobaculia > UBA5066 > Gp7-AA6 > DATBFU01. The sequence goes on along the minus strand of JBOGJK010000160.1, from coordinate 1,373 downwards.
ACCTCGCCGTCCACGATCCCTCCCTCGAGCGCGATCCGCGCCGCGCCGACGCGTCCCTCCAGGCGCAGAGCGCCGCTCTGCTGGCGCCAGTCCGAGTTGGGCCGGTCGCCCTCCAGGCGGCCGTCGCGGTAGCTCGCGGAAAAGCCGAGGGGGCCGGCGCTGCCCGAAAGAAACGCCGCGCCCGCCCGCTGACCGACATCCCCCGCCTCGAAGGAGGCCTGCCCCGAGAGCTTGCCCGCCGCCGGGCGCGTGAAGATCTGGATCACGCCGCCGATGGCGTCCGAGCCGTAGAGCGCCGAGAAGGGGCCTCGGACGACCTCGATGCGCTCGATGTTCTCGACCGTCATCGTCGAGAAGTCGTAGCCCGGGAAGAAGGGGGAGTTCATCCGCGCGCCGTCGACCAGCACGAGCGTGTGGGTGGAGTTTGCGCCGCGCAGGAAGACCGACGTGACCGCGCCGTCCGATCCGGAGCGCGCGACCTCGACTCCCGGCACGCTGCGCAAGACTTCCGCCACCGTCTGGAAGCCCTGCTGCCTGATCCGCTCCCGCGTGATCACGGTCGCGGCGCTACCCAGCTCGGTCTCCTCCTCCGGATAGGCGGTGGCCGTCACGACGACCTGCTCGGAGACAGGAGACGGACGCTGCGCCGCCACCGCGGACGGAAGGAGGAGAAGCGGCAGTGCCGCGGCGGCCACGCGCCACGCCGCCCGGCGCCTCGAGAGCGCGTCCACGCCGAAGAAGAGGGTGGTGCCGGCGAGGTCCGCGGCGAGCGTGCTCCAGAGGAAAGGCAGGGCCGCGGTGAAGCAGAGAGCGAGGCCGGCGGAGCTCTTCGGGTAGAGCTCGCCCGAGAGCCACACCGCGAAGTTGCTCGCGAGGAAGAAGGCGAGCGAGCCGCAGACCGAGAGTCCCGCGAGCCCGAGCGGGGGCGCGTTGCTCGCGGCGGCCCGACCCAGCAGCACGATGCCGGCGAAGGCCGCGTAATCCACGGCTCGAACGAGCGTGACGGCGGCGCGGCCGGTCCCGAAGTCGAGGAAGAAGTCGGAGAGCAGGAGCGCCGCAAGCGGCGCCGCGAACGCCCACCGCCGCGGCAGCCTCGCGCCCGCATAGAGCGCGAGGGCGCCCAGAGCGACGGCGTTGGGAGGATGCGGAAGAAGGCGGGTCAGGGCACCGAAGGCTACGAGCAGCAACGCGGTCGTCATTCGAACCTCCCGTTCGACGAGACGAAATCCCGGGAGGACCGGAAAGATCCCGCGCCTGCGGGAATTCGAAGGCGCGCCCCTTCCGGTGCCCCGACCGAGAGCGTTCTCGTCCGGCAGGTCTCCTGGCTTCCGGATCCTCCGCCGCCGGGCTCCTTCCCGGACGCGTGACCGCTT
>JBOGJK010000159.1:0-2162 GCA_050745345.1 Thermoanaerobaculia bacterium | reverse complement strand
GCATTCGAGGCAGAAAGTCTGAAACTCGGTTTCCCCGATCCGGAGGATGGAAAACTCCGCCTTCAATTCCGTGAAGCCCTCAAGGTGCGTTTCGTGGATTCGGAATTGCGCCTTGCGCCTGGACTTGCGAACGGTGACGACCTTGGTCCGTGGTTCCTGATGCAGGACCAGGTCCAGAAACTCCCCGGAGGTACGGACCGTGTCTTGAATGGGAATCCGCATCAAGGACACGAGAGCATCGGGCGCAATCGGGAAGAGATGACGCAGCTTCTGTCGGTATCCGGTGAACAAGCCTTCCCTCGCGCATATCGGCTTGCACGAAACCCCATCCTCCCGAAGCTTGAGGTTGACGTCGGCGCCGGGAATCAGGAGGTAGGTGTCGGTGTTTTCTTCCCGGACGATTTCATCCGGCGGCACCGTCACGACTGAGAAGTCGGAGAACCTGGAGAGCGATGAGGGGGTATCCCGCCAGAATACCCGCCACTCCCAATTATTGACGGCGTTCGCTCGATCTCCGCCCATTTCCCTCGCCCCTTGAGTTGCGATTGATGGACAGACTCCAAGCGCGGGTCGCCTCGGCTGCTTTGCCCCGCGCGCTACTTCTTTGGAGCTTCGAGGCCCCGATGATTGTCGGCCGGCCGCGTCTTCTGCGTGGCCGACAGCCAGACGGCGTCGAAGCGCATGGGAGTCTGAATGGGATAGACACGAAGCACCTGCGTGCCCGTCCGCTGGAACCGGACGGTCACCGGCGGGGGATTCGTCGGAAATCCCCGGGGCATCGCCAGGTCGGCCGGATCGCAGTTCCCGCTGATCCACCAGTACCCGTCCTTCTGCCCGAAGCCGTTGAACTCGTAGGCGCGCCCCTCGAGGGTCGGAAGATGCTTCGAGGTCGCGTCGGCGTTCAGAGGCTCCACGCCCAGCAGGTCGAACTTGTACCACTCCTTGCCGGAACCGGCAGCGCCTGTCGTGTCCATCGGGCGGCCGCGAACCCAGACGTGGTAATCCTTGTCCGCGTCGGCCCGGAACGTGAACTCCACATAGCTCTGCATCAGCCTCTTGCTCTGGAGGCGCGTCGCCGTGTCCGAGCCGTTCCACACCAGGGGAGCTTCGAAGGCAGAGCCGGAAACGGCCTTGCCGTCCGTAACGACCCGCCAATCCGTGCGCACGGTCACCGCGGGCTTGGGCAGGACCCGGACGCCCCACCAGTCCGGCCCGGCGGTCCGAACCTCGCGAGGCAGGAGCACGATCTCGTCGATGGGCATCGGGCGGGGAGCCATCGACATCCCCTTCGTCACCGTCGCAAAATGGTCGGACGCCACCTCGACCGAGGCCCTATCCTCGGTCCGCACGAACCGCACGCGCCCCTCTCTCACGTCGAGACGAGTCGAAAGGGCGTCGACGGCGAGACGGAGCGTGGTCCCGAGCACCACCGCCTCGCCATGCGGGGTCGCGAAGACCATGGGCTGTCCGTAGGGCTGTTTGGTCACGACGGCCGTGACCGTGCCGCGGGCAATGGTGAGCCGCTTCCCGCGCGGCCCCCCGCCCTCCTGAACCTCCGTGGCGCCCGCCCATTCCACGCGCGTTCCGTCCGCGAAGGCGACGGCGGCCGAGCTCGTGGCGCCTGCCGTCTCGATCGTCTGCCCCGCCAGCAGACCCTGTCCGGCCCGGGCCGGCGACCTTCCGGCGTCCGTCAGCAGGAAGACTGCGCCCTCCGCTCTCTCGATCCTCGCCACGGCCTGGGGCGCCGCAACCGTGGGCGCCTTCTGCTCCTCGCGCCTGGCCCGCTCCAGCTCCTCGACCTTCTCCCGGTACTTGGCCGCGACCCGCGCGAGCTCGGACTCCGCCTGCCGGAGAAGCTCCTCCCGGCGGGCCTCCTCGGCCTCCTTGCGGGCCTGCTCGAGGACCCGCTGCTCCTGCTCGATGGCTTTGACTTCCGCCTCGATCCGCTTCGTTCGCTCCTGGGCGGGCGGGAGTTCCGGGCGCGGGGTCGCGCGCTCGCCGATGACCGCCGGCGCCGGTTTCGGACCGCGTGCCACGGGTCCCCGCGGAGTTGGACTGCCGGCGACCGTGGCCAGGACGAGAAGCGCCAGGAGGCCCGCCGCGGCCATGAGCGCCGCGGCCCAGGGGGCGGCGCCGGGGCCCCGCTCGCGGCGCCTCTGGAG
>JBOGJK010000158.1:0-1729 GCA_050745345.1 Thermoanaerobaculia bacterium | reverse complement strand
ATGTCGCCCAGCCACGGCTTTTTCCCGTGGACACGGCATTGAACGCGCAGATCCGCGATCCCCTTTTGATTGCGCCGGGCGCGACGCTCCAGTTTTCGGCGGAAGCTCACCAGCGTTTCTCGTTTCTCGGCTTTCGAAGGTGGCTAGCCGTCAGCGTCTTCGAGCATCCCGCTGACCGCTTCGTGGACATCCTCGAGGTTGCGGACGAGCTTGCGTGGCACCTTGCCAGCGTCGCAGAGCTGGTTCAGCAAGTCGTAGGCGCTGCGGATGAAGCACTCCGCGTCCGAGAGTTGCAAGAGGACGACGCCCTCCTGCTCCTCCTCCTCTTCTTCCTCTTCTTCCTCCTCCGATTCCGTCTCTTCCTCTTCTTCTTCGTCCGCCTTCTTCTTCTTCGCCATCGTGTCCTCCATTCGTACATCGCGCAGTCTGTCGCGCGCTTCTTTGGCCTTGGCGGAGAGCCCGCCGCTGCTCGTCTCGAGCTCTTCGAGGAGGCTGTCGGCCGCGCCTGTCAGAGCGTCTCTCGCCGCGCGCTTGATCGCTCGTTCGCCCGCCTCTCCGGCGGCGCGAAGAGCGGTCTCGGCGAGCGGGTGCAGTCTTTTAGACGCCATCACTTTGTCTCCTTGTTCGTCTTCCGGCGTTTTCGCTTGGGCGTCGAGCGCCAGCCCGCCTTCGCGGCCTTCGCGGCCTCGCGCTTCGTCCATCGATGCGCGTTGCCCGCCGCATGCGCCGCTCGAGCGCCCCTGGCGCCGAGCTCCGCGCGCTGCCTTCTCGAGAGAAGAGCGAAGCCGCGCACGGCTTTGGCGTTGCGCTTCTTCTTTCTCTTCCGTTTCGGCATCGCTTACTTGGACCGCTTCGTCGGTCGCGATTTCCCCGTCTCGATGGCGATCTTGCACCAATTACAGAGCCGGCCGCCGCCGATGACCGCTCGGCCGCAGCCGCGCGTCTTGCATTTCGGCTGCTCGGACTGCGCTCTACGACGTCGCGGCGGCATGAGCTTCGGCATCTCTCTCCTCTTCTTCGAACACCCCCTCGATCGCGGTGTCGCGCACGAGGTGATGCTCGATTTTTCCGATCATGATGTTGTGCAGACTCCACGTGAGGTAAATCACTCTCGAGCCGATTTTGACGTCCGGCATCGGCCACCTGTTGTAACCGAGAGCGTCGACGGGCCCCTGCCACGTCCTCACGCGCCTCCCGTAGTGCACTGTGCCGCGACCCGCGACCTTCATGCCTTCGCCCATCGAGACGATAACGCCGACGCGGGTCCGCTTCTTTGGATCTTCCGGGATCCAGATCAGACGCTTCGGCTCTGGCTCTGGACAAATCAGGATCCGATCACCGATCGTTCTGAACGGCCGGTGCGGCGGGGCTGTCACCGGCTCCTCGGCCGACGCTGGCCGCGTTTCTGTCGCCGCAGCGCTCATGCCGCAGGCGTTCGGGCTGCTGGTGCCGGTTCGTCGGTCTCGACGCCGAAGATGTCTGCCTCGTGCAAGATCAGACGCTCTTCGCCCTCGAGCTTCACCTCGGTGCCCGCGTACTTGCTGAACAGGATTTTGTCGCCGATCTTGACGTCGAGCGGCCGGATGGACCCGTCCTCCTGCGTCTTGCCCGTGCCGATCTGGATGATCTCGCCCTTGTCGAGCTTTTCCCTGGCGATGTCGGGAATGATGATCCCGCCTTCCGTTTTTTCCTTCGCCGCATCTCGCTTGACGATGACACGGTCCCCAAG
>JBOGJK010000157.1:0-5694 GCA_050745345.1 Thermoanaerobaculia bacterium | reverse complement strand
TGGGACCCGGCGGCCAACGCGGTCCGGCCGGCCGCGGTCAAGGACTCCGAGGCGCCCGCGCCGAAGGAACTTTCGGCCGGAGATGCCGCCGAGCCCGACACGCGCTACGCGATGCTCCGGAAGTGCTTCCAGGCGGCGCGAAAGGCCGACCCCTACTCGCCGACGGCCCCGACCTTGATAGCGCGCCGCTTCGACGAGAACCGGCAGATCCCCGAGGAGCGCGTGAGAAAGATGCTCGAGGCGGTCGTGACCTCGCCGCTCGTGCCGCGGGCCGCGAAGCTGATCGAGAAGCGTCTGGGCCGCAAGCTCGAGCCCTTCGACATCTGGTACGCTGGCTTCAAGCCCCGCGGCGGGATGTCCGAGGAAGAGCTCGACCGGATCGTGAAGGCCCGGTACCCGACGGCCGAGGCCTACAAGAAGGACATCCCGAACCTGCTCGAGAAGCTGGGGTTCTCCAAAGAGCGGGCGCAGTACCTGGCCGACCACATCGAAGTGGATCCGGCGAGGGGCTCCGGCCATGCCCTGGGCGCCGCCCGCCGCGCCGACAAGGCGCACCTGCGCACCCGGGTCGAGAAGGACGGCATGAACTACAAGGGCTTCAACATCGCCGTCCACGAGATGGGGCACAACGTCGAGCAGACCTTCTCCTTGAACGACGTCGACTCGACACTGCTGCAGGGCGTGCCCAACACCGCCTTCACCGAGGCCCTCGCCTTCGTCTTCCAGGGGCACGATCTGGAGCTCCTGGGCCTGGCCAGGCCCGACGCGCAGAGCGAGGCGTTGAAAACCTTGAACGAGTTCTGGGGAACCTACGAGATCGCGGGCGTGGCCCTGGTCGACATGGCCGTCTGGCACTGGATGTACGACCACCCGGAGGCGACACCGGCGCAGCTCAAGGAAGCCACCCTCGCGATCTGCCGCGACGTGTGGAACCGCCACTACGCGCCCGTCTTCGCCAAGAGAGACGTCGTCCTGCTCGGAATCTACTCGCACATGATCGACGCGTTCCTCTATCTGCCCGACTACCCGATCGGGCACCTGATCGCCTTCCAGATCGAGCGGCAGATGGAGAAGGCGGGCGCGCCCGGCCCGGAGTTCGAGCGCATGGCGAAGATCGGCAACGTCGCGCCCGACATCTGGATGAAGCAGGCCACCGGGGCTCCCGTGGGCCCCGAGGCGCTGCTTCAGGCGACGGAGAAGGCGCTCGGGCAGGTGCGGTAGCCCGGGATCGTGGGCGCCTCGCGCTACCGGCGGCGCACGTACCGCCAGGCGCTGCATCGGACTGCCTCGAGAACGGGCGAGCCGCCTCGCTCCTCGATCTCGCCATCCGTGTACGGAAAGAGGTCCACCCCGACGGGGAAGGACTCCGGCAGCAGCTCCGGAATCCGGTCTCGCACGCTGCGATCCGAGCGGGAGAGCCGCACGAACACGTCGATGTCGCTACCCGGAGCCCAGTTGCCTTCCGCGAACGAGCCGAAGACGACGACCTCCTCGACCTCCGGCCGGTTGCTCAAGAGGTCCTCGGCGTAGGCGTCCATTGCCCGCCGAACCGCGCCCTCATCGAGCGACTTGACGACGACAGAAGTCAAGAATCGCCTCGGCGTTCGCGATGGCGGCGTCCGCCTCTCGGAGGGTGTAGAAGTCCGTCGGCGCGCCCCGCTCGAAGCCGTTGGGGTAGCGCGTGGGAACGTAGTGCTTGTCCAGCTCCTTTGCGCGGTCGACGAGAGCGGCATCCGGCCGATGCTCCGGCGCGAGCCCGGACAGCAGCAGGCTGAGGGCATGACCCGGGGCGTCCTGATGGAGCTTCTGGAAGAGTGCCTTGATGGCCTTCTCTGCCGCCTGGTGGCACGCGAAGGCCGCCCACTCGTAGTCGCCGTCCTCCCGAGCGTGTCGCGCGTGCTTGAGGTCGGCCTCGGCCTGTCTCAGCCAGTTCGCGAATCTTTCCGCCACTCCCGCATTCTAGGCGCCGCACCAAAGAGGTCACTTCCTCGGAGCGAGGCGCGGGGAGCTCCTGGAACCGGTTCGCCACGGCCTGGAACTCCGTGGCGGAGGCCTCCGAGACGCCCTCCGATCTCTCGCGCACCGCCACGATCGCGCGGGAAGCCACGCGCGCGGGAGTGATCCTCGGCACGGCGGCCTGCAGGAGCCCGGAGCAGGCGCCTGAGGCCTTCTGATCTCGCACGCGACTCTCGCCGCAGGGGGCGGCGCGCCCGAGAGAGCGCGAACCGCCTTCTCCCGCAAGAGGTGCCGGCCCCGGCGGAAAGGCGCTCGAACGGCTTCGGTCACTTCGTCGGCCGGCGGGCCCACGTCTCGCGCAGGGCGAGCAGATCTCGGTCCTCCGGGTGCCGGCGCAAGGCCCGCTCGAGCGCCTCCAGGGCCTGCCGCCGCTGCCGAACCGAGTCGAGCCCCACGGCCAGGACATACCCGTAGCGGGCGTTGTCGGGCGCAAGCTCGACCGCGCGCACGAGCTCCTGCAGGGCTTCGGTCATTCGCTTCTGGCGAACGAAGAGGAGGCCGAGGGCGTGATGCGCGGCGGCGTCTTTCGGATCGAGCCGCAGAGCCTCGCGCAGCAGCTTCTCCCCCTCGGCCTCCCGGCCGCGCTGGCGCTCGAGGTCGGCGAGGTTCAGGTACGCGGGGAGAAACCGCGAGTCGAGGCGGAGCGCCGCGCGGTAGGCCCTCTCGGCGGCGTCGAGGTCCCCGCGCTCCCCCTCGACCAGCCCGAGGTTCAGGTGGGCCCAGGGCTGGTCGGCGTTGACGAGCTGGGCGGCGCGGTATTCCGCCAGGCCCCTCTCGACCGCGTGTCGGTCCGCCTCTCCGAGGTTCCCGTCCGGAACGGCAGCGAGGGCGCGCGCGGCCTCGAGCCGCACGGAGAGAACCGGATCGGAAAGGAGCGGCAGGGCGAAGGCCGCGCAGCCCTCCGGCGCGAGCGCCTCGAGCGCCTGGGCCGCTCCGAAGCGCACGAGCGGGTCCGGGTCGCGCAGGCCCGCCTGGAGAGAGGGCAGCGCCGCCGGCTCGAAGTTCCGCTCGAGAAGCGCGAGCGCGGTCGCGCGGACGATCGAGGGCGCCTCCGGGCTCGACGCGACAGAAGCCAGCGCCGCCGCGGCTCCCGCCGCGCCTCGCTCTGCCGCCGCGAAGGCTTCGGCAAAGTCGGGCCCCTTCCGGCGCTTCTCGCCGTACCAGCGCGTCACCGCCGCCTCGGCCCAGGCCGGCGAGCGGCCGCGATGGCACCCGTTGCACGCGTTGGGGACCCCGAGGCGGACCGTGAGGTCGGGGCGCGGCACCCGGAGGCTGTGGTCGCGCCGCGGGTCCACGACCATGTAGGTGCGCGTCGGCATGTGGCAGGCCACGCATTGCGCGCCCGGCGATCCCGTCCTGTGGAAATGGTGCTCTGGCGTGTCGAAGCGCTCGGCGGCGTGGCAGACAGCGCAGAGCGGGTTGCCGGCGACGCGGACCCTGCCGCGGTGCGGCTCATGGCAGTCGCTGCAAGTCACGCCCTTGCCGAACATCTTGCTCTGGAGAAAGGAGCCGTACTCGTACACCTCGTCTCGGATCTGGCCGTCGTGGAAGTAGAGGGACGGCTCGAGCAGCGAGACGCGGTAGGAGTCGGCAAGCGGGCGGCCGAAGACGCGCGCCTGGCGGATGGCCGTCCGGCGCGCATGGCACGGCGCGCAGGTCTCGACCTCGGCGCGGAAGGCGGCCGGCGGCAGGCTCCGCACGGCAAGCCCCGTCTTCGGATCGATCGCCCACTGGACCCCCGCCCGTTCGCGCAAGACGACCTCGAGGCCCTTGCGGTCGAGGTCTTCCCAGCTCTTGCCCTCCCGGTACCGTCGCGCCTGTTCCACGTGGCGCGAGCCCGGCCCGTGGCAAGCCTCGCACGCGACCTCGATCTCGGACCACGTCGTCCGAAAGGTGTCCGTCGCAGGGTCGTAGCCCTTCTGAAGGTTCGTCGAGTGGCAGTCGGCGCACATGTAGTTCCAGTTCTGCGCGCGCCGGGTCCAGTGGAGCTCGTCCTCCGGCACGATGCGCTCGTCCGGGTAGAGCGAGAACCAGCGCTCCCCTCCCTTCCTGCTCGGGCGCGTGTCCCAGGCGACCGTCAGCGCCTGGAAGCGCCCGCCCGGAAAGGGGAGCAGGTACTGCTGGAGCGGGCGGACCCCGAAGGTGTAGGCGACGGGGTAGTCCTGCGCCTTTCCGTCCGGGCCCTCCGTCCGGATGAAGAACTTCCCCGCACGCCGGTAGAACCGGCTCTCGACACCGCGGACCGTCACGGAGGCGTCTCGGAAGTTGCCCAGCACCGTCTCTTCGGTCGCTTCCTGCATCGCCAGCGCATGGTCCGAGCCTCGCCAGAGGTTCGTCTGCTCCGCGTGGCAGGCCGCACACGCCTGCCTCCCGACGAACCGGAGGGGAGCCGGAGGCACCGCCTCGGGGCCCGCCGCGGTGTCCGTCGAGCGGGGGCCCTGGCGGCAGCCGGCCGCTGTGCAGAGGAGAAGCAGGGCGGCCAGCCGCGCCCCGCGCGCTTTCGCGGTCACTTCGCCCGCGCGCTCGGAGGCGGCGCGTCCCGGCTCGCCCCGAGCCTGGTCTCCCGCAGGATGCGGGACCACCGGGGGAGCCTGCGGCGCACGAGGCCGAACTTCTCGACGGCGTGGGTCTCGATGTGCGCCATGGCTTCGTCCACCGAGTCGGTCAGCAGGAGCAGATCGAGGTCGCCTGACCCGATCGTGCCCACGCCCACCATCTCCTGGAGCAGGTCGAACAGGGGTTTCCAGTACTCCTTCCCGAAGACGACGACGGGGAAGCCCTCGATCTTGCCGTTCTGGATCAGGGTGGCCGCCTCGAAGAGCTCGTCCATCGTGCCCAGGCCCCCCGGCATCACGGCGAAGGCGTAGGAGTACTTGACCAGCATCACCTTGCGCACGAAGAAGTGCTCGAAGGTGACGCAGACGTCGAGGTAGGGATTGAGCTTCTGCTCCTGCGGCAGGAGGATGTTGCAGCCGACCGAGCGCCCCCCGGCTTCCCTGGCGCCCCGGTTGGCGGCCTCCATGATCCCGGGGCCCCCTCCCGTCATGACCGTGAATCCGAGCCCCGCCAGGCGCGAGCCCACCTCGCGGGCGAGCGCGTAGTAGCGGTGGTCCGGTGGGAACCGGGCGGAGCCGAAGACCGTCACGCAGGGCCCGACGAAGTGAAGCGTGCGGAAGCCCTTGATGAACTCGAGGCCGATCCTCCAGACGGAGAAGAGCTCGCTGCCTCGCGAGCGGGGGCCTTCGAGGAAGAAGCGCTCGTCGGGCTCGCTGCCTGCGGCGCCTTCCGCCGGGACGACCCGAGGGCGCGCTGCCTTCGTCACGGCGCGATGGTAGCGGACGGCGCCGCCGCCGTCATCCCGCCTGTCAGCCGCGCCGGGCGACGGAAAGACGCGCGGAGGCGAGCTCGAAGCGCGCCCGGATCTCCGGCAGAGTCTCGGCGCTCGCCGTCCCCATCTGCTTCTCGGCAAGCGAGCGCTCCTCTTCGGCCGCCGCCGTGTCGATCTGGTCGGCCGTCTCCGCGGAGTCGGCCAGCACCGAAACGCGGTCGTTCGAGATCTCGGCAAAGCCGACCGAGATCGCGATCTTGCCCGCCGCGGCCCCGTGCCGGTAGGAGAGGACCCCCGTCTTCAAGAGGGTGATCAGCGGCGTGTGGCCCGGCAGGACCCCGAGGTAACCC
>JBOGJK010000156.1:0-3870 GCA_050745345.1 Thermoanaerobaculia bacterium | reverse complement strand
GGGAGGATCTCGTGGTTCTCGTGACAGGTGACGCAGCCGGGCAAGCCCATGTCCTTGAAGGCTTCCCAGTGCGGGGAGAGCTTGAACTTGTCGGCGAACACCGCGTGGCAGGTCCCGCAGACGTTGGCGACGGAGCCGACCTCGGGAGGAACGGCGCCGTGGTTGCCGTGGCACGAGTTGCAGGTCGGCGCGGAGAGGTCGCCCTTTTCGCGGGCGCGCGCGTGGACGCTCTTCGAGTACTTCGCGTAGATGTCCGACGGGAGCTTGTGGGAGGCCATCAGCGCCGCGTCGCCATGGCAGCGGTTGCAGGTCTGGGCGATCTTCGTCCGGGAAACGGGAGAGCGCGAGTCTTTGACCGGCAGGATTCCGTGCGCCCCGTGGCAACTGGCGCACTGCGCGACCGTGGCGTCGCCCGTGGCGAGCTTCTTGCCGTGGCCGCTCGACCGGTACTCGGCGAGCTGATCGATGCGCAGCGACGGATTGAACTGCTTCATCAGCGCGGCGTCGGCGTGGCACTTGCCGCACAGGCCCGGCACGTCGCGCGGCGGGATGCGGCCGCGGAACCCCTTCTTCGGGGCGTGAGCGAGCGCCTGATCCTCCTGCGCGGCATCCCCGCCGTGGCAGAAGACACAGGTGAACCCGTTTCGCGCGTGGACATCGTCCCGGGCGGCTCTGGCGGGCGGCGTGAGCCTCGCGTCGTCGAGCGCGAGATGGCACTCGACGCACGTGGGGATGGGAGCGGCCTTCGCGGCGGGCCGGGCGGGCGTCGGAACGGGCGCTAGCGCGGGCGCGGCGAGCGCCGCGACGAGCGGGAGCAGAGCGATCGGGCTCACGTGCCGGTTGCTCCCGCAGCCGGGAGCAGGGCGAGGACCGTCAGAACGAGGGCGGCCACGAGGCCGAGGATGGCGAGCCGGTCCCACCAGGCGGAAGGCCTTCCCCGGGAGGCGCCGCGGTCGAGCAGCGGCAGGAAGACGAGGACGGCGGCGACGAGGCCGAAGAAGAGCACGCCGATGAGCTCGCCGGGGATGCCGGCGATCCTGGCGGGCAGGTACTTCAGGGCCTGGAACATCGAGAGGAAATACCACTCGGGGCGGATCCCGGAGGGAGCGGGGGCGAACGGGTCGGCCTTCTTGCCGAGCTCCCAGGGGAAGAACGCCGCGAGGGCTGCCAGGAGCGCGACGGCCACGAGCCAGCCCACCATGTCGCGCAGCAGGAAATCGGGGACGAAGCGCAGCTTTCCCCGGGCGCCTTCGCGCTCGACCGAGGGCGTGACGCTCATGCCGTGGCGCTGCACGAGGGCCAGATGGATGCCGAGGAAAACGGTCGTGATCGCCGGCAGGATCGCGACGTGGATGCCGTAGAAGCGGGACAGTGTCGCCCCGGTCACGTCCGAGCCGCCGCGCAGGATCCGCGAGAGGAGAGGCCCGATGACGGGAATCTGCGCCGGAACGTCGGTGCCGACCCGTGTCGCGAAGAAGGAGAGCGTGTTCCAGGGCAGCAGGTATCCGGAAAAGCCGAATCCGAGCGTCAGAAAGAGGAGGAGGGCCCCCGAGATCCACGTGATCTCGCGCGGCGCGCGGTAGGCCTTGAGGAAGAAGACGGAGACGAGGTGTAGGACGACAGCGCCCACGAACAGGTTCGCGCCCCAGGAGTGGATCGAGCGGATCAGCCAGCCGAAAGGGACCTCCGCCATGATGTATTGCACGCTTTCGAACGCCTCCGAGGCGCTCGGCCGGTAGTAGAGAAGCAACAGGATGCCGGTGGCGACCTGGACGAGGAAGAGAAAGAGCGCCATCCCGCCGAGGTAGTAAAAGATCGTGTGCCGGTGGACCGGAACTTCTTTCTTGGCCGCCAGGTGGGCGAGGTCCTCCCACCCGATCCGGTCACGCAGCCACTCGAGGGCCGCGTCAAGCCGTCCCGCCGAAGGCTCACGCACGACGGATGACGACCTTGTCTCCCTGGACCCCGACGTCGAGCTTCGTCAGAGGGCGGGGAGGGGGACCCGACACGTTCAAGCCGTTCACGTCGTAGGTTCCGTTGTGGCAGGCGCACCAGATGTCGGACCTCTCCGCGCGGTACTGGACGGTGCAGGCGAGGTGCGTGCAGGTGGCTGTCACCGCCCTGAGCTCGCCGGAGGCGGTCCTCAAGAGCAGGACGGCCTTGCCGGCGAAGGGAACGATCCGAGCGGTGTTCGGCGGGATCTCCGACGCCTTCACGTCCAGCTCGACCTCGGACTGCGACGGTTCCGAGGACGCCGGAGGAACGAGATAGCGCAGGATCGGATAGACGAACGAGACGACGGTCGCGCCCAGGCTCGTCGCCAGCAGCCGCGAGATCCAGCGCCGGCGTCTTTCGTCGACGACCACGTCCCATCCGTCCGTCGTCACTTCTTGTCCCCCGGATAGTCTTTCAGCCAACCGCCATCGTAGGCGGCTCTTCCCTGCTCCGGATTGATGCAGATGAATCAGTCTCTTCGAGGCGTCCCGGATGTTCACTCATCGTGAACGCAAAGGAGCCAACCATGACCTTCCGCACGCGCCTCGCTTCCTGGAGCCTGCCCGTCCTCCTCTTCGGGGTCCCTCTCTGCGCGGCGCTGGCGCTCGAGCACGCCGGCGCCGCAGGGCGAAGAGCCGCACCGATCCGCTTCCGCGACGTGTCGGCCCAGACGATCCAGTTCATCGGCTACTCGAAATCGATCGTCCTGACGGCCGAGCAGCAGGACTTCCGCAACCGCGTCCTCAACGCGATCCCGGCGCCCTGTTGCAAGGACTACCCGATGGCGACGTGCTGCTGTCCCTGCAATTTGGCCAAGAGCGTCTGGGGCCTGTCGAACTACCTGATCGTGGAGAAGAGCGCGACGGAGGCGCAGCTCCATAAGACCGTGCGGCAGTGGCTTGCGTTCACCAACGCCAGCGGCTACTCGGGCGACGTCTGCGACACCGGCGGGTGCAGCCGCGCCTTCTCCGCGAACGGATGCGGCGGGATGGACGAAGCACACATCGTCTCGCGTTGAGGAGGTGGGCGTGGCCGAACTCGTTTTGATCTTTCTGGCGGCGATGATCGCCGCGGTGGGCCTGGCGTTTGTTCTTTGTCGTGCCGCTGTCGCGTTCTTCCAATACCGCGGCAAGCGGATCGTCACCTGCCCCGAGACCAACGCCCCGGTGGGCGTCGAGGTTGACGCCCTCCATGCGGCAGCGACGGCGCCGTTCGGCGGCGGGCCGGAGCTGCGCTTGAAGAGATGCACGCGCTGGCCCGAGCGCAAAACCTGCGGCCAGAACTGCCTGACGCAGATCGAGGAGGCGCCCAAGCAGTGCCTGGTCCGGACCAGGCTCGAGAGATGGTACGCGGGAACCGAGTGTGTGCTCTGCGGCGCGCCGATCGGCGAGATCCACTGGTTCGACCACCGGCCCGCCTTTCTCGGCCCCGGCCGCAAGCCGGCGGCCTGGAGCGACGTCCTGCCGGAGCACCTGCCCCAAGTGCTCGCGACGCACGAGCGAATCTGCTGGAATTGCTACGTGACCGAGTCCTTCCGCTTCGAGCATCCGGATCTCGTCGTCGAAGACCCGCGCCCCGCCAACCGAGCCGAACGCTAGCTTGCCCACCGGCCGGCCGGTTCGAAAACCGCGCGTCAGCCGCCGACGACGTTCTTGCGCCCGACGAGGCTCTTGCGGCGCGGGCCGCGGCCCTTCCAGGACCTCTGATGCAGTTGGATCAAGCGCGCACGGATTCCCGGCTTATATGGTCGGGGCCAAGAGAGCCGGAACGAGGAAGACTGGGGCGACGCCCAGAGGAGAGAAGGTCCCATGACGCATCGGTTACGGGGAGGATTTCCTGCAGTGATCGGGATTCTCATGGGCCTGGCTGCCCTCG
>JBOGJK010000155.1:0-2115 GCA_050745345.1 Thermoanaerobaculia bacterium | reverse complement strand
CGACAACTTTGTCGTTCAGCGCCCGCTCAAGTCTGTCATCCATCCCATGGGCCCCTGCGAAGCGAAAAAGGTTTCTCGCCGACGGGGGACTCGTGAACGTAATGATATGGATCAATTCCTTGTCGAGGTCGTGGATTAGCTCGAGGATCCTTCGCTCATCGGGAGGCAAAGACTTGAACCCCACCGCAGCAAGAACCTCTGCACCCCTTTCCCCGAGCTCAAGCGAATACGTGTACGCCATCGCCTCGGCGACCTTGGCTCCCCCGTTCTCCAAGGTCTCCCGGAGCATCGCGTGCGAGTCTCCATGCCAGAGGATGGCGACGCTCTTGCCGCGAAGGTCGAGCTTGACCATCTCTGCAGCGATCCCCTCGGACGTGTTGTCAGATGGGACCAAGGTTACCCGTATTCCATACTTCTCCAATACCTTCTGCGGCTTCTGGCTTCTGGCGATGACATAGGTGCGATTTAAGATCTCGACCACCTCATGGTCCACGCCCAATCGCTCGGCCGTTGACATCAAACGATAGACCCCCGGGCCGGTCATAAAGACCGCATAGTCGAATTCTCCACCGGCAATCTTGTGGGCCAATCCTTCGGTTTGCAGGTCGAGATCCTCTTGGACGTCGATCCCCACCGTGGGAGCCACATACGGGATGCCGCCCATGTTCGTGATGAGTTGGGCGAGCTCCGACGCCCTTCTGCTTCCCGTGACCGCCACGGTCAAACCCTTGAGTCCCATCCCGCTCCCTCAGAAAAGCTTGTAGGCCACACCCATCAGGAGAGTCGCCAGGATCGGCCGGAGAACCTTGTCCGGAACGGCGACGGCGAGCCGACTCCCCCACCATACTCCGGGGAGGGATCCGATCAACAGTCCACCAAGGACCGACAGATCGACGCTCCCCAGGCCAAAGTGTGCGAACCCCGCCGCGGCGCTCAGGAACGTCGCATGAAAGATGTCTGTACCCACCACCCGGCTCAGGGGAAGCCGGGGATAGAGCACCACGAGTGCCGCGGCGATCAAGCTGCCGCTGCCTACAGATGTCAAGCCCACGAGGAACCCGATCCCGGCCCCGGCCAGGACGGTGAGGGTCTTTTGCCGCGTGGGCAGTCGCTGAATCTTCGTTTCTTCCGATGGCTTTCGGTGAAAGGGTCTCAGCAGAAGGTTCAAGGCAACAAGGATGAGCGCAACCGCGAGGGCCCGAGTTATAAACCAATCAAGATTACCGTTGTCCCCTCTGCCCTTCATCCACATGATGAAGGCTACGCCCGCGAGGGCTCCCGGGATACTCCCAATCGCCAAGTGCCAGGCGATGCCAAGATCCACCGTCCCCTGGCGGTAATGGACGGCAGACCCGAAGGCTTTCGTGATGGCCGCATACGCGAGGTCGGTCCCCACAGCGACGATAGGCCGGACACCGCCCACCAGGATAAGGAGTGGGGTCATGACCGACCCGCCCCCGATGCCCGTCAGGCCAACCAGAAACCCCACGGCCAACCCTAACAGCGGCGTCATCCAGTCCATATGCGCCCCTTACTCCAGAGGGAGAAAGATGTCGGCCGGCCGCCGTCCCCTGAGCTTTTCGATCAGGGACCTCAGCGCCGCCTCCACGGTCTCTCCGTAGGCGGTAAACTCGGGCCTCGGAACCTGCGTCGGGTGCTCAGGGCGGGCAACACATCGTCTCGACGGGTCCTGGACGTCGCCCAGGCTCTCCTCCACCGTCAGGTCGAGCATCCCCAACGCGCACCCCGCGGGCCGGATAAACCGAAACCGATGAACGCGGATCAGCCGCTCGCCCGATTGAAGGAAGTCCGCGCTCAAGGCGGCCCCTTCCGCGGGTGCCTGCGCCGTGTCTCGGTCGCTGCCAGCTCCGGCCTCGACGGGGAATCCTTCCATCTGCCAGCGTTGTGTCCCGCCCTCGAGGTTGTAGACCTCATCGAGCCCGATGGCCGCCGCCGCCTCGGAGGCCACGGCGCTTCTGATACCCTCCGAGCAGACGAAGAGGACGGCCCCTTTCCCCAACACCTCGCGCGGTGACTTGAGGAGAGTCCCGAGGGGGACGAGGGTGGAATCCGGGATCCGGACTTCGGCGTACTCTTGCGGTTCCCGGACATCCA
>JBOGJK010000154.1:0-4093 GCA_050745345.1 Thermoanaerobaculia bacterium | reverse complement strand
CTCCGGCGCCGGCGGCGCCACTCGCGCGCGAGGAGGAGGAGCGCCCCGCCCGCCGCGAGGATCGTGAGCGCGCGCTCGATCGGGAAGCGGCCGCCGCCCCACACGCCCTTCCAGCCCGAGGCGGCGTCGGCGACGCTGCCCAGGCGCTTGCGCGCGGCCTCGAAGAGGTGCTGCTGGTCGAGGGCCTCGAAGCCCAGGATACGCCGGTCGTAGAAGAACTCGATCTCGCGCCCGAGGCCCGCCAGGCGCCGCCAGAGGGAGCCGCGGGAGGTCGCGGCCGGCACTCCCGAAGGCGGCGTCGGATCGAGCACGGCAAACCCGGTCCCGTCGAGGTCCGCCTCCACCCAGGCATGCAGGTTGCCGCCCCGCACGACGATCGAGCGCGAGAAGAGGCCCACCTCTCCCCCGAAGGAGCCGGTGACGAGCCTCGCCCGGGTGCCGCGGGAAGCGAGCATCATCGCGGCGGCCGAGGCGAAGTACTCGCAGTGCCCCGCCCGCGAGCGCAGCAGGAAGTCCACGAGCGGATCGCCCCGCGCCGAGGGCGGGTCGAGCGTGTAGACGAAGTTGCGACGCAGGTGATCTTCGATCCTTTCGTAGACCGCTGCGGGATCCCGCTCCTCCCCGGCGAGCCGCGCCGCGTACTCGTGGATCTCTCGTGGAACCGTTCTCGGGTCGATGGCGCTCTCCCCGAAACCACGCACCGGAGCGGGCCGGCCGAGGCCGACGTCGTACGTGACGGAGCGCCTGCCCGGCGACGCCTGCACCAGGCCGTCGGAGAGCAGATAGGCGGAGCGGCCCGCCTCGAGCCGAAGGGTCTGCGCGCCGTAGGGCAGGAAGAGATAGCCCTTGGCGAAGGGGTTCAGATCGATCCGAACGGGCTCGCGCGGGCCGCCCTCCGGGGCCTCTGCCGGCCACGGCGCCGGACGCGCCGAAGGGGACCGGCGGGTCCAGACGCCGTCGCGGTAATCCGTGAAGACCGCCTCGCGCAGACGCACGACGCGTGTGGCGTCCGCCGCGTCCGCCGTCAGCCTCAGGACGACGCGGTCGCTTCGCTTCGCGGCGCCAAAGGACTCGAGGTCCACTCGGTCCGCGGCGAGCGTCGTCGCGAAGCTGTCGTCCAGCCGGAACGGGGCGATCGCATACGGGCCCTTCAAGCGCGGCAGGCCGTAGAAGAGCGGAACGCAGAGGAGCCCGGCTCCGGCGATCCCGGCGGCCGACACGGCCAACGTCGGGATCGAGCGGAGCACTCTCTCGGGAGGCGCTTCCTCGAAGTCCGCCAGGACCGCCAGGCGCGCGAGGGCCTGGAAGGCGGCGAGCGCCATGGCGCCGAAGTAGAGAAGCGAAGAGACGTGCGTCGAGGTGGACGCCGCGGCGAGCGCGAGCAGGAAGAGGACGAGGAGCGCGGTCCGCGCTTCCCCCGCGTTCTTGAAGGACGCCAGCTTCGCGAGCGCGGTGAAGAGGAGCAGGTGCGACACACAGCGCAGCAGGCCGTGCCGCAGCACGGAGACCTCGTAACCGAGGAGGAGGAAATAGGCGAGCCCCGCGAGGTTCAGGACGAGGTCCGGAAGGCGCACCGGCCGGCCGGCCCGAGCGCGCCACCAGAGAAGGAAGATCGCCGCCTCGTAGAGGGCGATCGCCTTGGCGGAGGCGCCCTCGGTGAAGTAGAGGGGGATGGGCGCGAGCACGGCGGCCGGCGCCAGGGCTTCCAGGTACGCCCGGCGCAGCCCGGCCGGCATCCCCCGCGCGCGTCCCTCCCGCCTGCTCACGTCACCATCACCCGGTGGTCGCCGCGCCGCAGCGGTGGAAACGGCGGCGCTCCCTCGCGCGGGATCGCCTCGAGGCGCGCCAGGGCCTCCAGCACGCGCGCCCGCTGGAGCCGCCCGACCTGCGGGAAGACAAAGACGCCGCGGGCCTGGAACCCGACCTCTCCCCCGCGGGAGAGGAGCACCAGGGCCTGCGCCGCGCAGCGCGAAACGAGGCGCTCGAGCTGCTCGAGGCCGGCCGGGTCGGCCGGGTCCGCGAGCGCGTTGTCGATCGTCAGCACCACGGCCCGATCCCGCTCCGCCTCCCTCTCGCGCACGATCCAGCGCCGCATGCGCGCCGACTGCTTCCAGTGCATGTCGCGGGGGTCGTCTCCCGGGGCGAAGTCCCGTAGCGTCCGGATGTCGAAGCCGCCGCCGCGGCGCGAGGCGTGCGGGCGTCCGCCGCGCGCGTCCTCCGGAGGAGCCTCGGGAACCGGGGAGGACTCCGGGAGCGGGTACACGACGATCTCGCGCGCGAGCGAGGCCCTCCGGTACTTCCGAAAGAGACCCATCGGGAAGCGCGAGAGCAGGCCCGCGTCCGGCAGCCGCACGACGCCGCGCCGCGGGAACTTCCCCTCGACAACCAGCTCCCGCTTCTCCCCCGGTTTCAGGGGGTCCACCCACAACGGCCCCGGCAGCCCCTCGTGGAGTAAGAAGAGGGCCTGCGCGGTCCCCGCGCGCAGCCGGTTCTCGAGCCGCACCCGAAGCAGGGCGGGGCGCGTCGCCACGACATCGCCGATCGGCTCGATCTCGCAGGCGACGCCGCGCACGTTGCGGCGCGACAGCACTCCCGAGACGGTCATCGCGGCGAGCATTCCGGCCAGGACCACGTAAAGGCCGTTGTTGCCGGTGTTGGTCGCGGCGATCGCGACGACCAGGCACATCAGGATGTAGCCGAGGCCGAAGTTGGTGATCCGGATCTCCCAGTCCGGGATCAAGCGAGTCATGGGCGGGGCTTCCGGCTCATACCGGCACCGGCACCTGCGCGAGAATCCTCTTGACGATCTCGCGCTCCCGGCCGCCCGCGCCGAAGCCGTCGGAGGCGACCGAGAGGATGCGGTGGGCGAGCACCGGCTCGGCCACGGCCTGCGCGTCGTCGGGTGTCGCGTAGTCGCGCCCGTGGAGGAGCGCGAAGGCCTGCGCCGCGCGGAAGAGCGCCTGAGCGCCGCGGGTGGAGACCGGAAGGCGCAGCTCCCCGGTCTTTCGCGTGGCCTCGACGAGCGCGTGCAGATAGTCCAGAAGCTTGTCGGAGACGGCAACGCGCTCGACCATCTCCTGCAGCGCCACGACGTCCTCGGGCCCGAGCACCGGCGGGAGCGCCGCGAGCACCCGCTCCGTCCCGCCGCGGCGAAGCAGCTTCTTCTCCTCCTCCGCCTCCGGATACCCGAGCGAGAGCCGCAGGAAGAAGCGGTCCATCTGCGATTCGGGCAACGGGTATGTCCCCAGGTACTCGACCGGGTTCTGTGTGGCCACGACCATGAAGGGCTGCGGCAGGGGGCGGCGCAGCGAGTCCACGGTCACCGCGGTCTCGTTCATCGCCTCGAGCAGCGCCGACTGCGTTTTGGGGGTCGCGCGGTTGATCTCGTCGGCCAGCACGATGTTGGCAAAGATCGGACCGGCATGGAACTCGAAGCGCTCCGTCGAGGACTGGAAGACGGAGATGCCGATCACGTCGGCAGGCAGCGTGTCGCTGGTGAACTGGATGCGGCGGAACTCGAGCGCGAGGCTCCGCCCCAGGGCCCGGGCCAGCGTCGTCTTGCCCACTCCCGGCACGTCCTCGATCAGGATATGCCCGCGCGAGAAGAGCGCCGCGAGCGCGAGATCCACGGCGCGCCGGCGGCCGCGGTAGGCGAGGCGGATGTTCTCCCGGAGGCGGTCGAGACCCGGGGCGGTCTTCCCCGTCATCGTTTCGTTCACTCCCGTTACACGGGAATTATCGCCGGTCGCGGCGCCGGCTGGCAGTGTCTTCGAGGTTCGGGCGGCCCTTCTCCCCCCGGCGGAGGCGCTCCACGGCCCCCCGGAGCTCCCCTTCCCGCTCGAACGGGAGCACCAGCACCCCGGTTTCGGCCACCACGATCGCCGAGTCCCGCACCCCCAGGGCCAGCACCGGAGCTGCCGAGACGATCAGGTTGCCGCTTTCGTCCGAGGCCCCCCGCATCTCGCGCACCGCCCTCCAGCTGCCCACGTCGCTCCAGCCCGCCCGCAGCGGGATGGCCCAAACCTGCGCCGCTTTCTCCATGACCGCGTAGTCGATCGAGACAGCGGGCAGGGCCTCGTAGGCGGCGGCCGCC
>JBOGJK010000153.1:0-3477 GCA_050745345.1 Thermoanaerobaculia bacterium | reverse complement strand
GTCTACCGCCGCGCCTTCTCTTTCTCGCTCGCGGCGGCTTCGGTCGGCGGCGTCTTGTCGGCCGGCTCCGGGGGCAGCAGACCCAGATGCCGCCGGAGCTTCATCTCGATCTCGTTGGCGAGCTCCGGGTTCTCCTTCAGGAACTGCTTGGCGTTCTCCCGCCCCTGCCCGATCCGCAGGTCGCCGTAGGAGAGCCACGCGCCCGACTTCTCGACGATCTTCGCCTCCATGCCCATGTCGAGCAGCTCTCCTTCGCGGGAGATCCCCTCCCCGTAGTTGATGTCGAACTCCGCCTGGCGGAAGGGCGAGGCCACCTTGTTCTTGACGATTTTGACCTTCGTGCGCGAGCCCACGACGGTCTCGCCGTCCTTGAGCGACGCCACCCGCCGGATGTCGATGCGGATCGT
The DNA here is from genome assembly GCA_050745345.1 of Thermoanaerobaculia bacterium. Lineage (GTDB taxonomy): Bacteria > Acidobacteriota > Thermoanaerobaculia > UBA5066 > Gp7-AA6 > DATBFU01. Next base: position 3,070 of record JBOGJK010000153.1, on the reverse strand, counting down.
GGCGTAGAACTTCAGGGCCCGGCCGCCCGTCGTCGTCTCGGGGTTTCCAAACATGACGCCGATCTTCTCCCGAATCTGGTTGATGAAGATGAGGCTCGTCTTCGATTTCGAGACGATGGCCGTCAGCTTCCGCAGGGCCTGCGACATCAGCCGCGCCTGCAGGCCCATCTGCGCCTCGCCCATCTCCCCCTCGATCTCGGCCTTGGGCACCAGGGCCGCCACCGAGTCGATGACGATCGCGTCGATCGCCCCGGAGCGGATCAGCATCTCGGTGATCTCGAGGGCCTGCTCGCCGTTGTCGGGCTGCGAGACGAGCAGGTTCTCCGTCTCGACGCCGAGCTTCCTGGCGTAATCGGCGTCGAGGGCGTGCTCGGCGTCGATGAACGCCGCCAGGCCTCCCGCCTTCTGGGCCTGCGCGATGATCTGGAGCGACAGGGTCGTCTTGCCCGAGGACTCCGGACCGAAGATCTCGGTGACCCGGCCCCGCGGGATGCCGCCGACCCCCAGGGCCGCGTCCACGGCGAGCGACCCCGTCGGGATCACCGCGATGGGCACGTCGGGCTGGTCTCCCAGCCGCATGATCGAGCCCTTGCCGAACTGGCGCTCGATCTGTGTCAGCGCCGTCTCGACGGCGCGCCATTTCTCGCTGGATTTCACGCTGGACATGTCCTCGCCTTTCTTGCTGGAGCTTTCGCTCGTAGAGACTCCCGCGCGATGCGGGCGATTATAGTCTTCGGGAATGTCGCCGGAAGGAGCGATGAGGACGCAAGCATCATCCCGCCGCGGCGATCGCGTGTCAACGGCCGATCTCCGCCGCGCCTTCCGACAGGCGCCGGCGACGATGCTGCTGGCGACGGGTCTCGGGTCGGGGCTCTTTCCCGTGGCGCCCGGGACCGCCGGCTCGGCGCTCGGCCTCGTGCTCGCCGCGGGGCTCGCCTCGGCCTTCTCCTCTTCTCACGCCGGAAGCATCGCTCCCGCGGTCGGACTCTTGATGTCCGGGCTCGCGGTCGCTCTGGTCGGCGTCCCGCTCTCGACGCGGGCCTGCCGGGCGCTCGGGGCGAAGGACCCCGGCTGCCTGGTCATCGACGAGATAGCCGGGCAGCTTGTCTCCTGCTCGGCCGTGCCGCTCTTCCTCTACCCCTCCCGCACAGCCTCGGCGGGCATGTGGCTGCTTTCCTTCCTGGCCTTCCGCTTCTTCGACATCGCCAAGCCGGGCCCGGTGCGCCGGCTGCAGGCGCTTCCGGGCGGCCTCGGCGTCGTCGTGGACGACGTGCTGGCGGGACTGCTGGCGGCGGGGGCAACGGCCGTGGCGGGCTGGATCGCCTCGGGAGGCAGGCCATGGAGCTAGGGCCGCGGCTATCCGCCGAGGAGGGCGAGATCCTGCCCGAGGAGCTTCTTTCGCGCCACACCACCTGGCGGATTGGCGGCCCCGCGCGCTGGTTCTGCCGCGTCCGGACCGAAGAGGGGTTGAGCCAGGTGCTCTCGGCCGGGGCGCGGGAGGGGTGGCCGCTCGCGCTGCTCGGGATGGGCTCGAACGTTCTGGTCGCCGACGAGGGGTTCCCGGGACTGGTCGTGCGCCTGGAGGGAGACTTCCTGAAGGTCGAGATCGACGGGGAACGCCTCACGGCCGGCGGCGGCGCGGGTCTCGGGGGCGTCTGCGCGCCGGCGGCGCGCGCGGGGCTCTCCGGGATCGAAGCGATCTCCGGGATCCCTTCCTCGATTGGCGGCGCCGTGCGCATCAACGCGGGGGCCTACGGCGGGGAGATCTTCGACGTGCTCGAGAGCGTGCGCCTGGTGTCGCGGCGGGGCGAGCGGCGGGAGGCGAAGGCCTCCGAGATCCCGCACGGCTACCGCTGGACGGCGCTCTGCGACACGGGGGAGATCGTCGCGCGGGCGACGCTTCGCCTTTCGAGGGCGCCCCGCGAGGCGATCGAGGAGAAGACCCGTGCCGTCGCCGAGAAGCGGCGGGGGGCTCTGCCCGCCGAGCCCAACGCCGGAAGCGTCTTCAAGAACCCGGCGGGCGACTACGCGGGGCGGCTGATTGAGGCATGCGGTTTGAAAGGAACGCGGGAGGGAGGCGCCGTGATTTCGGAGCGGCACGCCAACGTCATCGTCAACCGCGGCGGGGCGCGCGCCTCCGACGTGCTGCTTCTGATGCGGCGGATGCGGGATGGCGTTTCTGAGAAGTTCGGCATTACGCTGTCTCCGGAGGTGGAGATGCTGGGGGTAAAGTGGGAATGAGGACCCTGCTCCCTCTCCCTCCGGGAGAGGGCCGGGGTGAGGGCGTTGCATTCGCCGACCCTTCCGCGCAACGGCGTCGGCTCACGGACCCCCCTCACCCTAACCCTCTCCCGAGGGCAGAGGGGACAGAGACGGTCTCGCGATGAGAGCCCTTCTCATGGCCGGCGGGGGCGGCACGCGGCTCTGGCCGCTCTCGACCGAGGAGCGCCCCAAGCAGTTCCTGAAGCTGCTCTCCGACAAGAGCCTCCTGCGGGAGACCTACGAGCGGGTGCGGCCGGCCACCGAGGACATCTTCGTCGCCACGGCCGCGCCGTACGTCGACCTCGTGCGCGGGGAGCTGCCGGAACTACCCGCGGACCAGATCCTCACCGAGCCCGCGCGGCGCAACTCGGGGCCGGCGCTGCTGGCCGCCGCGATGCGGTTTGCGGAGGAGGGGGACCCGGTCATGGCGGCGATCCCTTCCGACCAGACCGTCGCCGACGGCGAAGCCTTCCGCCGCGCCCTCGCCTCCGCCACGGCCGCCGCCGACCGCGCCTCGGTCGTGGTCCTGGCGGTGCCCCCGACGCGTCCCGAGACCGACTTCGGCTACCTCGAGCTGACCGAGTCGGGCGCTGCCGAGGGCATGGAGGTCGTCCGCTTCATCGAGAAGCCGGGGGCGGCCGAGGCGGAGGAGTACCTTCGAGCCGGCTACTCCTGGAACGCCGGGATCTTCGTCTTCCGCCCCTCGCGCCTGGTCGCCGAGGCGCGGCGGGTGGCGGCGGATCTCGTCTCCTCCGTAGAAGCCTTCCGAGAGAAGCTCGGTGCCGGTGACCAGAAGGCGGCGGCCGCC
>JBOGJK010000152.1:0-2518 GCA_050745345.1 Thermoanaerobaculia bacterium | reverse complement strand
TTCATCGCGGAGTCCAAGACCCTCTCCGGGATCGGTCTCGCGCTGCTACTCGTCGCCTCGATCCGGCTCGGCTTCATCGTGGAGGGGATTTTCAACGCCGTCTGGGGGGCGCCCCGGCGCCGCGACTGGCTGCCGCGCATCGCCATCTACTCTCTGATGCTGCTCGCGCTGGCGCTGCTGGTCGGGGCCGTTGGGCTCGGGCTCCGGCGCCTGGAGCGCTCCCCGGTGGGCGCGGCCGTGCTGGGCTCTCCCGACTCGGCGCACGCACTCCGCTTCGCGGTCGAGTGGGCGGCGCTGACACTGCTCTACCGTTTCCTGCCCAACGCCTCCGTCCGCTGGAGCGCCGCCGCGGCCGCGGGGGGCGTCATCTCGATCGCGCTCGAGCTGCTGCGCGGCCTCTTCGGGCTCTACGTCCAGGCTCTCTCCTCCATGAGCCTGATCACCGGCTACCTGACGCTCATCCTCCTGTCGCTCTTCTCTGTCTATCTCGGCTGGGTCCTGATCCTGCTCGGCGTCGAGCTGACACGGGCCGTGCAAACGAGCGCGGGCCGGGCCGCGGCGGCGGGCGGCAAGCGAGCCGGCCGCGCCGAGATCGCGGTCCGCATGCTGCTGAGGCTGTCGGAAGGAGAGCCCCACGCCCTCCGGGAGCTGTACGACAGCGAGCCGGGAGAGGCCGGGCAGGCCGAGGAGGTCCTGAAGGGGCTCCTCGCCCGGGGCGTGGTCGCCGGCGACCCGGGGCGCGGATACAGGCTCGCGCGCCATCCCGGGCGCATCACGGTGGCCGAGGTGGTCGAGGCCGTCTCCCCGGATCTCTACACGATCAGCCCCCTCGGAGAGGATCGCGTCGTGCTCGTGCTCGAGCCCCTCTTCGCGCGTCTCGACAAGGAGCGCCGCACCGTGCTCGGCGCGACCCTGGCGGACCTCGCGGAGCGGTGAGGCTCTGCTCCCTCTCCCACCGGGAGAGGGCCGGGGTGAGGGCGTGGCTATTCGGCAGGTCTCGGCGCCAGCGCCTTCAACATCGGCGGCGCGAGGAAGGTCGTGGCAAAAACCGCGATCACGACCGCCACGAAGACGGGCGGAGGCAGAGCCCCCGTCTGACGGCCGAGCGAGGCGAAGATCAGCCCCACCTCTCCGCGCGGCACCATTCCCGCACCGACGAAGGCGCGCCGCACTCCTCCCCAGGCGCAGAAGCCGGCCAGGAACTTGCCGAGGAAGCCGACGGCCGTCAGCGCGAGGGCGAGCAGAAGCGCCGGCCGGTTCTCCGCGACCAGAGGGTTCAAGAGCTTCACGTCCACCTCCGCGCCCACGGCAACGAAGAAGACCGGCGCGAAGAGGTCCACGGCGGGCTTCAGCGCCGTGTCGATGTCGTGCCGCCGGTTCGTGCGCGCGAGCGCCATTCCCGCCGCGAACGCGCCCACGATCGGCGCCGAACCCGCGGCCTTCGCCGCCCACGCGACCAGCAGGGCGAAGGAGACGGAGGCCGCGACCAGAACGCCGCGCACGTTCGCGCGCCCGACCACACTCACCAGGCGCTTGCCGAGCGGGATGCCGAGCGCCAGAGCCGCGGCGAGGAACCCAATGGAGAGCCCCGCGGCGCGCACCGAAGTTCCGACCGCGATTCCTCCCTTCTCGGCGATCTGCGTGACGACGGCCAGCACGACGAGGCCCAGCACGTCGTCCAGGACGGCCGCTCCGAGGATGATCTGCCCCTCCCGAGTCTTGAGGACCTGGAGCTCCGAGAGGACTCGCGCCGTGATGCCGATCGAGGTCGCCGTCAGCGCCGCGCCGACGAAGATCGCCGTGAGCGAGGAGTGACCCGAGGCGAGCGCGAGGCCCCATCCTCCGAAAAACGGCAGCACCATCCCGGCCAGCGCCACGGTGAGCGCCGGGGCGCCCACCCGGACGAGCTCGTTCAGGTCGGTCTCCAGGCCCACCTCGAAGAGGAGCAGGATCACGCCGATTTCGGCCAGAAGCAGGACGCCGTGGGACAGCGGCACGAGACCCAGCACCGACGGGCCGAGGATCACCCCGACAGCGAGCTCCCCCAGCACCGCCGGCTGGCCTACCCGCTCCGCGAGCTCGCCGAAGAGCTTCGCCCCCGCCAGCGCCGAGGCGAAGGCGAGGAGGAACGCGGAGAGGTCGAAGCCCTGGTTCACGCGAAGGAATCCTATTGGGAGCTCTGCGGCCCGACCAAGCCGTTTCCACCGGGCCGCTTTCCGCTCGCCGCCCCGTCATGCTATCCTGCGCGCCCTCCGCGTGGGGCTGTAGCTCAGTTTGGGAGAGCGCCTGAATCGCACTCAGGAGGTCGCCGGTTCGATCCCGGTCAGCTCCACCAAGTTAGACGCCGGTCCCGAGCCCCGGTACAGTAAACGGTCAGGGGTGTGAGGACCGGGGGATGTCCCGTCTCGTGTTGAACTTCTGAGGAAAAGGTAGTGGCGGCTCCTTGGCCGGCCGAGAATGGTCGTGCCAAACGAAACCGGTCTACGGGCCGGAGAAAGGAGACGCCGATGAGAAGGAG
>JBOGJK010000151.1:0-9730 GCA_050745345.1 Thermoanaerobaculia bacterium | reverse complement strand
CTCACAGGCCGTGGCTGCGGGGGGGTTTCTCTTCGCCTCGGGCCAGATCCCGCTCGATCCTTTAACCGGAGAGCTCGTCGGGGGCGGGGTCGAGGCTTCGACCGAGAGGATCTTCGATAACCTCGAGGCCGTGCTCCGTAAGTCGGGACTTACCTTTGCCGACGTCGTGAAGACCACCGTCTACCTGACCCGACCCGAGGACTTCCCGGCGATGAACCCCGTCTACGCCCGCCGCTTCGGCGAGCACCGTCCCGCCCGCTCGACCGTCACCGTCGCGTCGCTGCCCAAAGGGGCCCTGCTCGAGATCGACCTGGTCGCGCGCCTGCGCGCGCCGGAAGACGGGAGACGGTAGACGGGAAACGAAGCCCGAGCCTCCTCTACCGTCTCACGTCTCCCGTCTCACGGTCGGAGGGCCAGCGCCACCGCCGCCGCGATCCACCCCAGCACGAGCAGGCGGACCGACCGGCGGTGCAGGCGGTCGAACTTCGCCTTCCACGGATCGCCCGGCCCGGCCGCGTCGAAGGAGCCGACCTTCATCCGGAAGTACTTCAACCGGGGGCGCACGACCATCGCGAGATAGACGTTGGAAGCTACGGCGAGAAAGATCGCGATGGCGGAGGCGATCCCGCTCCCCTCCAGATGCCTCCGCCGCTCGAGCTCGAGGAAGACGGCGATCACCAGGGCGAGCGACAGGACGTGCTTGACCGCCTCGAAGCGGCGCAGGATCTCGTCGAAGAGGTCCCCCGCCTGGTCGCGCGAAGCAAGGCCCCGAAAGAGCACCGGTGCCGTCAGGACAACCAGCAGCGTCCCACCCACCCAGACGGCGAGCGAGAAGCGAATGAGCTCATCGGCCAGCATCGGCGGGAAGAAGTCTAAGCGGGACGGGCGGAAACGCGGAGCCACTCGAGACAAAGACTTTAGACTGTCAGCGATGCCCCCCCTCGCAGTCCGGAGATGGGTCTCTATCGCCGCCCTCCTGACGCTGACCGCCGCCGTCCTTCGGCTCTACCGCCTCGACCACTTCTCGTACTGGCTCGACGAGATTCTCCAAGCCCGATTCGTTCGGGGAAGCTGGCAGGAGTTCTGGAAGACGCTACGGCTCGACATGGTCCATCCTCCTCTCGACTACCTCATCGTGCGGGGTGTGGAGCACGTCGATCCAGCGGACTGGGTCCGAAAGGTCCCCGCCGTTGCATGGGGAATCGGCACCGTGGCCGCCTTCGGAGCGCTCGTGGGCCGTCGCGCCGGGCGCGGCGCGGCAAGGGTCGCGATGCTCCTCCTGACCTTTGCTCCCTTTCACGTCCGCTATTCTCAGGAGCTACGGCCCTATTCGCTGGGACTCTTTCTGCTCGTCCTCTCCTTGCTGCTCCTGGAGTCCTTCCTCGCACGACCGACGCCGCTCCGGCTTCTCGGGTTGTACCTCGCGGCGCTCGGCTGCGCGTACGCTCTCTACCTCGCGGCGGCGGTCCTGGCGATCGCCGCTGCGGCGCTGGTCGCGGAGGACTGCATCTGCGCCGATCCAGAACGGAGACGGTACGCGCGCCGTTTCCTTGGGTGGAGCCCTGTCTTCATCGCGGCGCTCTGGCTCGCGTATCTCCCCTGGTGGCCCGTTCTGCTCGAAGCATCGCGCCGACCCCCGCTCGCCGGACCGGAGCCGCTCACCCTGGCTCGGCTCGGCCGGACGATTTCGTTCTTCGCCTTCGCGCCGAACGACGGCCATCCCCTCCGGCGTTCCGGCGCTCTCGCGGCGATCCTGATGGCCACCGGCCTGTGGACGGCGATTCGCCGCCGCAGACTCCGTTTCCTGGCGATCTGGGCCATTGCGGGCCTCGTAACCATCGAGATCCTCGGACAAGTGCATCCCCACTTCGCAGCGACGCGGCGGTTCCTCCCGGCCGGTATTGCCTTGACGGCGCTCGTGGCCCTGGCGGTCGCCGACCTTCTCTCCCGCACGGCGCTCGCTCGGATCGCAGGGTACGCCGTCCTCGCCGTATTTGTCTTCTTCAGCGCGCAGGGTCTTGCTACTTATTACCGCGTGGGGCGCCCCGATTGGCGTCCGCTGGCGCTCTTTCTCAGGCGCGAATCGGCCCCCGGAGAGACGATCTTTTCGGAAAACCAGTACACGATGCTCTGTGTGAAGTTCTACCTGCGCCGAGGGACGCCGGGCGAGAACCTACGCAATGTGGTCAGCGTGGACGGCGATGTGCGGCGCCTCGCCTATTCGTGGCCGCCGCGGTCCGGCGCCTGGCTCGTGCTCGGCTGCGGGCCCGAGAGCGGGGAGCTTCGCACCTGGGCGAAGCCCTTCCCGACGTTCGCGTTTCCGACCGCTGAAGGCGAGTCGGTGCTCAAACGGCTCGACGCGGCTTCCTGGGGCGAAGCAATGCGCCGCGTGCGCTAGGATCGGCGCATGGACGCCGAGCTCGCCGGTGCGCTCGATGACCTGATTCTCGGCCGCGGTGTCGCGCGGGGAAGGCACAGCCTGCGCCACCGGGACCGGCCCGTGCTGCCCGAGTTCGAGGAGCGGCTGATCGCCAACGGCTTTCGCCCCCTGACCGTGCGCGAGGCGGCGATCGACCCCGGAGAGCGAATCCCCGCCTTCTATCTGCACGCCGAGACGGCCGATTTCGGTTACATCCGCTGGGAGATCTTCACCCCCCGCAGCCGGCGCAAGCTCTTCCAGTCGGAGTACCGCCGCCCGGACAACCAGGAATGGGCGGTGCAGCTTCCGCTCTCCTCCGCCGAGCGGGTCTGGGCCTGCCCCGAGCGCAAGGAGAGACACGACGTCGAGACCGTCGTGCCGGTCAACCCATGAGAGCGTTAGGGGTTAGGGGCAGGGGAAACGTGATTCGGATGCAAGGGATTGCCTGCCGCGCCTTGCGCCTTGCCCGCTGACGCCTCACGAACCGACAGACGAGCACAATGTCAGAACCCCTGATCGAGACTTTCCCGGTCGGGATGCTTCAGTGCAACTGCTCGATCCTCGTGGACGAGCAGGCGCGCGAAGCCGTCGTCATCGACCCCGGGGACGAGCCCGAGCGCATCCTCCGGGCCCTCGAGGCGGCGAAGGTGAAGCCCGTGGCGCTGCTCCACACGCACGCGCACTTCGACCACATCGGCGGCACGCGCGCCCTCTCGGAGGCGACCGGGGCGCCGATCCGCCTCCACCCTGCCGACGCCCCGCTCTACGAGGCGTTGCCTGACCAGGCCGCCTTCTTCGGCCTGACAGCCGCCGCGCCGAAGACCCTCGGCCCGCCTCTTTCCGACCAGGAGGTGATCCGCTTCGGCCGGTTCGCGCTCTCCGCGATCCACACGCCCGGCCACACGCCCGGCTCGACCTGCTTCGAGCTTTCGGGAGACGCACCGCTCCTCTTTTCGGGCGACACGCTCTTCCGCCGATCCATCGGCCGCACGGACCTCTGGGGAGGCGACACCGAGGCGATCCTCGCCTCGATCCGCGAGAAGCTCTTCCGGTTGCCGGGGGACGTGCCCGTCATCTGCGGGCACGGGCCGGGCACGACGATCGAAGAGGAGAAGAGGTCGAATCCCTTCGCGGCCGTGTCGCGTTAATCGTAAATCGTAAATCGTAAATCGAGGAGCCCTGTTTCCTCCTTCCATTCACGATTTACCATTCACGATTTACGATCTGCGGGTCGCGCTGGCTATAATTCCGGTTCTATGCGCCTGTCGCTGCCCGAGAGATCGACGCTGGTCTCCGCCTTCTGGAAGGACGCCCCTCCCCTCTGCCCGCGCCACGACATCCCGATGCGCTCCTTCTTCGTCGAGCGCGTCTACAAGCCGCAGATCGTCATGGTCTGCCCGAAGGGGGAGATGTTCCGCTTCGACCAGAAGCCGAAGCAGATCGCCTTCTCGAAGCCGCACGTCAAGACCATGGTGCTCGACTCGCAGGAACGCGAGGCCCCCGCCTGCCCCCAGGACTTCACGACGCTCGTGGTCTACCGCACGCCGGCGAAGTTCCTGCCGGTGGGCTGGGACTACACGTTCCTCTGTCCGAACTGCCTCTCCTACGGCCAGTGGGTGGACACGGGCCGGCCGGAGGAAGAGGTCGCCGCGGCCCCGAAGCCGAAGAAGGAGGCCCCGGCCTTCCACGACGAGACGATCCCGCTGCCGAAGCGCATGGAGATGGCCAGGGACGGAAACCTCGCCCTGAAGCTCTACGCGGCGATGGCGCAGACCGACTGCACGGCCTGCGGCTATGACTGCGAGGGGTACGCCGCGGCGCTGGCGGCGGGCACGGAGAGGGACCCCAACCTGTGCGTGCCGGGCAAGGAGGAGACCTTGAAGATCGTCAAGGATCTCTTGAAGGGGACGGGGCTGCCAGCCGCGAGCGGCTGACACGCCGAAAATCGTGAATCGTAAATCGTAAGTGGGAGCCTCTCCCTCTTCCACGATTCACGATTCACGATTGACGATTCACGGCCCCGGAAGTTCCCCTTCCAGAACCGCGCTCACCTCGGCTTCGGATGTCCGCCGCAACGGCCGGACCGGCAGGCTGAACGTGAAGCGGCTCCCCTTCCCGACGGCGCTCTCCGCCCAGATCGAGCCTCCGTGCAGCTCGACCAGAAACCGGGCGAGCGAGAGCCCGATGCCCATGCCCGGGTGGCGCCGCGTGGCCGAGCCGTCCACCTGGCGGAAGCGCTCGAAGACGTGGGGCAGCTCGCTCTCCGGGATCCCGGCGCCGTCGTCCTCGACGGAAACCAGGTAGCGTTCCGGCTCCCGCTCGATCCGCACGATGATCCTCCCGTAGCGCGGCGTGAACTTGATGGCGTTCACCAGCAGGTTCCAGAGGATCTGCTGGAGTCGCAGCGGGTCGGCGCGCACCGCCGGCATCCGATCGGGCAGCGGCGCCTGGAGGAGCCGGACTCCGCGCGCCTCGCCCATCAGCCGCACCGTCTCGATCGTGCGCCCGACGATCTCCTCGAGCGCAACGTCCTTCCAGTCGAGGGTCAGCGTTCCCCGGTCGAGCCGCGCCAGGTCGAGCAGGTCGTCGATCAGGGCGAGCAGAAGCCTCGAGGACTGATGGATCTGCCGCAGCCCGCGCTGCAGCGTCTGCGGCTCGATCCGGCCCTCCTCGAAGAGGTCGGTCCACCCCACGATCGAGGTCAGCGGGGTGCGCAGCTCGTGGTTCACGTTCTGCAGGAAGTGGTCCTTCAGACGGCTCGCCCGCTGCAGCTCCGCGACGGTGCCCGTCAGCGTCGCGTAGAGGCGGGCGTTCCGGATCAGCAGGGACGCGGCGTCGGCGAAGATCGTGAGGGCGTCCGCCTCCTCCGGCCCGAACCCTCCGGGGCGGTTGGTGGCCACGACCACGCCGATCGTCCCCCCTTCGGTCTTCAGCGGCGCGAAGATGGCGTTCGAGGCGTTCTCGAGCGGCTCGAGCTGCAGGTCCGCGTACGGGTCGCGGTGGAGGTCGTTGGAGACGTGGATCTCGCCCGTCTTGAAGACCATGCTCACGATCGAGGGACATTCCACGGACACGGTGCGGTCCGGGACCTGCTCAGGCGGCACGTTCCATCCGGGCCAGGCCGCTTCCAGACGATTGGTGTCGGGGTCGTGGAAGAAGAACCACACCCGCTCGGCGCCCGTGAAGGCCGCGATCGACTCGGAAGCCCTCGCCTGCACTTCCGCCAGGTCCGCCCTCGGGTGCGCGGCCCGAAGCAGGCCGTGCAGCCGGTGCAGCGTCTCGACCCGGCGCTCGACGCGCCGCCCCATCCGGTCGATGGCCGCGGCCAGCCGGCCCACCTCGTCTCGCGACTCCTGTCCGCCGACCCCGACCTCCCGGCCGCGGCCGATCTCCTCGGCGGCGCGCACCAGGCCGAGGATCGGCGCCGAGATCCGCCGGGACGCCCACAGAACCGCTCCGAAGACGGCGGCGAGCAGGAGCCCGAAGAGGACGACGACCTCGCGGCGGAGCTCCGAGATCCTGGTGTCCACCGCCGGGTCCGGCTCCGCTGCGACCTGGACGAGCCGGTCCCCGGACAGTCCCTCGATGAAGACCCATCCGGTCGCGTTCGACCGCGCGGAGGCCAGGCGGTGCTGCCTGCCCCGGAATCGGTAGACGCCGGCCGAGCGCTCCGAGGAGAGGGCGGTTCGGGCGAGCCTCTGCCGCTCCGGGTCGGAGGAATCGGAGAGCGTCTCGGAGGCCTCGCCGCGCCACCGGAGGAGGTCTCCCGCCGCCGCGGGCATCGCGAGCGCGTGACCCACCCCGTCGAGCGCGAACCAGAGATCCCCCGGCAGTCCCCCCCGGTCCACGGCTTGCGCAACGTAGCGCCGCGCATCGACGTCCATGGCCACGGCTCCGGCGAGCGCGCCGTCGGGACGCCGGACGGGCGCCAACAGCGAGACCAGGCGGGGCTCCGGCGTCATCGACGGGCCCGAGAGCGCCGGCGTCCAGACCGCGCGGTCCCCCTCGGGAGGACGCCGCCCGGGCAGGCGCGCCTGCCGGTCGAAGACGAAGCTCTCGAGCGCCCCGCCCGACTGGCGGATCCCCTCGTGCAGGTCGAGCCACGGCGCCACCCGCACCGCGCCCGAGGCCGTCCAGAGAGAGACGCTCCGGATCCCGGGAAGCCGCCGCAACACTCCTGCCATCAGCGGCTCCAGAGCCTGGCTGCGAGCGAGGTCTCGCCGGGCTTGCGGATCCGCCGAACGGTCGCGCGCGAGGTAGGCGAGTGTGGCGGCCCCCGGCGAGGCGTTCCACACGTGCCCGTGCGTGTCCGCGGGCGGCAAGTCCGCCGGAGGCTCCCCGAGGCTCCGGGCGGAGAGCGCGGCCTCCGCCGAGACCGCCAGCGACCAGGCCGCCTCCTCGGCGACGCGGGCCCCGCGGTCGATCCATTGCGCCCGGTAGGCCGCGTCCTGCTGCAGGCGCATCGTCTCCTGCGCCAGGCGCGCCGCCGAGACGCGCGCCTCCGACGCCTCCTCGACCGCGGCGAGCCGCCGCTCGAGCAGGAAGATGAGAATCGCTCCCGGCAGGGCGAAGGCGAGGAACAGGGCGAGCAGCAGGCGTGCCGCGAGCCTCTGGCGCGGATCGAGGCGCCGCCACAGGCGCTCAAAAGAGCTCATCGATTGTCACAATTGTAGCGCCGATGAACAGCGAGGCTAAACGGATTGAGTCAATTCCTACTCGTAGCGGAGGGCTTCGATCGGGTCCAGCCGCGAGGCCTTCTGCGCCGGGTAGAAGCCGAAGAACACGCCGATGGCGGCCGAGAATCCGAAGGCGAGGACCACCGCCGCGGGCGAGAGCAGGATCGGCCACCCGGCGCGGGCCGCGATGAACTTCGAGACGGCGATGCCGAGCGCGATGCCGAAGGCCCCGCCGGCGATGGAAAGTGTCAGCGCTTCGATCAGGAACTGAGCGCGGATGTCCCGCCCCTTCGCTCCGATCGCCATGCGGATGCCGATCTCGCGCGTGCGTTCGGTGACCGACACCAGCATGATGTTCATGATGCCGATTCCTCCCACCAAGAGCGAGATCGAAGCGGCCGAGGCAAGAAGCATCGAAAGGGTCCTGGACGTCTGGTCGGCCGTCTGCGCGATCTCCTGCTGCGATCGGATCATGAAGTCGGAGTCCTGCCCCGGGCCGATCCGGTGGCGCTGCCGCAGGAGCGCCTCGATCTCGCGCTGCGCCTCCCCGACCCCGGAACGGGAGACCGCCGAGGCCATGAACATGTCGATCTTCGTGCGCCCCTTCAGGAGCCGCATCACCGTCGTGTACGGGGCCACGACCACGTCGTCCTGGTCCTGCCCCATCACGCTTCCCCCCTTGCTCTCGAGCACGCCGATGACGCGGAAGGGGAAGTTCTTGATCCGGACCGTCTGGCCGACCGGATCCTGGCCGTCGAAGAGCGCGTCGGCGACGGTGGCTCCCAGCACGCAGACCTTGGCGGCCGCGCGCACCTCCGACTCGTCGAAGAAGGCCCCCTTCTCGACGTTCCAGGAGCGCACGAACGGCCACTCGACACCCACCCCCTGGATCGTCGTGCCCCAGTTGAGGCTGCCGGCCACCACCTGGGCGCCGCTGCGCGAGGAAGGGGAAACGTACGCCACCGAGGGGCACTCCGCCTTGACCGCGGCGACGTCGTCCTCGGTCAGGGTGGATTCCCCGGTGAAGATCCGCGCGCCCGACTGCGTCGAGACGCCGGGAAAGATCATCAGGAAGTTGGTCCCGAGGGCCGAGATCTGCGACTGGATCGCCGCCTGGGAGCCCTGCCCGACCGCGATCATGGCGATGACGCAGGCCACCCCGATGATGATGCCGAGCGCCGTCAGCGTCGAGCGCATCTTGTTGCGGCCGATCGCCTTCAGACCGACTTTCAGGATCGTCAGGAACTTGACCATGCTCGCCTACTTCCCGGTGGGACGGTCCTCCACGACGCGGCCGTCGCGGAAGACGATGATGCGCCCGGCGTGCCCGGCGATGTCGGCCTCGTGCGTGATGAGCACGACCGTCTTGCCCTCCGCGTTCAGCTTCTGGAAGACCCCCATGACCTCCTCGGAGGTCTTCGAGTCGAGGTTGCCCGTCGGCTCATCGGCGAGCAGAAGCTTGGGGTCGTTGACGAGCGCCCGGGCGATCGCCACGCGCTGCTGCTGTCCCCCGGAGAGCTGGCTCGGATGGTGGCCTTCGCGCCCCGCGAGCCCGACGATCTCGAGGCACCGCCGCGCCTTCTCTTCGCGGTCGCTCGCCCGGCGGCCATTGGAAGCGTAGAGGAGCGGCAGCTCGACGTTCTCCAGCGCGGAGGTTCGCGGCAGCAGGTTGAAGGCCTGGAAGACGAAGCCGATCTTGCCGTTGCGGATCTCTGCCCGCCGGTCGCGGTCGAGCGACGAGACGTCCACGCCGTCCAGGAAGTACCGCCCCGAGGTGGGCCGGTCGAGGCACCCCACGATGTTCATCAACGTGGTCTTGCCCGAGCCCGAGGGGCCGATCACGGCCACGAACTCCCCCGGACCGATCGAGAGCGACACCCCGTCCAGCGCCCGGACCTCGAGCTCGCCCATCGGGTAGACGCGGACGAGATCCTGGGTCCGGATGACCTCCACGCTCAGAACCTCCGCGGACCTCCGGGCGGGCTCTGCATGCCGGGGGCCCGGGAAGTCTCCGCCTTCGTGGTCACCAGGCCGACGATCACCGTCGCGCCGCCGGCGAGCTTCCCGCCCACGACCTGGGTGAAGCGCCCGTCGGTGATCCCGGTCCGGATCTCGACCGCACTGGGCTCCCCCTGGCCCCCGGAGGCGATCGTGTAGACGGTCTGGCCTGGCCTGGGCGCGCGCCTGCCCCCCGCGGTGCGATCGAACTGTCGCATGGCAGCGGCCGGCCCCCGCTCTCCCGCCCCCCGCGCCGCGCGCTCTTCGGGCGAAGCCCCGGAGTCCTTCTCCTCGGGACGCCAGCGCAGCGCGGCGTTGGGAACGCGCAGGGCCTCGCGCACCGTGGCGACGTCGATCAGCACATTGGCCGTCATGTTCGGCCGGAGGGCGAGCTCCGGGTTGGGCACCTCGATGATGACCGGATAGGTCACGACGTTCTGGTTGACGGTCGCGTTCAGGCGAATCTGCGAGATTGTCCCGCGGAAGGTCTGGTCGGGATAGGCGTCCACGGTGAACCGGACCGGCTGCCCCACCTTGCACTGGCCGATGTCCGATTCCGACACGTCCGCGGAGACCTGCATCTTCGTCAGGTCCTGGGCGATCGTGAAGAGCGTCGGGGCCTGGAACGACGCCGCGA